>QKBP01000038.1 GCA_003246035.1 Desulfuromonadaceae bacterium
GCGCGGGCGATCTCGACCTCGAGCCCGAAGGCGTCGAAGATCGGCTCGTCGCCGTGGTACTTCTCGATCTTGTAGGTGAGCTTGGGCATGAAGGTGCCGATGAAGCGCACCACCTTGTCGTACTCGGGCTGGGAGTCGACCACGATGCGGGCCACGTCCTCGGTGAGGATGTCGCGCAGCACCTTGCAGGTGACGTCGAGCTCCGAGTGGATCAGGGACGGCGCCTTCTTGTGTTCACGCACCCGCTGGATCTCCTCCCACTGGCTGACCAGGAACTCCATGTCGGCGCGCAGGTCCTCGTCGCTCTTCCCTTCCGAGACGGTGCGCACAATGAAGCCGGTCCCCGGCGGACGCATCTCCTCGACCAGCGCCCGCAGGCGCTCCTTTTCGTCCTCGTCCTCGATGCGCCGGCTGATGCCGATGTGGTTGACAGTCGGCATGTAGACCAGGTGGCGGCCCGGGAGGGAGACGTGGGTGGTGATGCGCGCCCCCTTGGTGCCGATCGGCTCCTTGGCGATCTGCACCAGCACCTCCTGCCCTTCCTCGAGCAGCTCCTCGATCGGCGGCAGTTCGGGGTGCTGTTCGCTGCTCTCCCCCTCGCTGAGGGCGTTGCCGTTCACCCCGTCGACGATCTCCTCGACGGCGTGCATGGCGTCGAGCACATCGGCGACATACAAAAAGGCGGCTTTCTCGAGGCCGATATCGACAAACGCGGCCTGCATCCCCGGGAGCACGCGGATCACGCGCCCCTTGTAGATGTTCCCCACGATCCCACGGTCACTGCCGCGCTCGATGTAGAGCTCGGCAATGTGCCCCCCCTCCAGCAGGGCCACGCGGGTCTCCTGGGACGTGGTGTTGATCACCAGTTCCTTGGTCATGATGGATCTCCGAATCTATCTGAAGTTGAAAAACGAAAATTCGTAAGGACGGGGGAGCCTCGTGGCGAATGGCTGCAACCCCTCTGCCCAGTCTACCCGATGTCGGCGACGTGGGAAATCCCTAGTCCACCAGCTCGACGGCCGTCTTGCGCAGGCTCAGTTCGCGGGCCTGCTCGAAGTCGATCCCCAGCAGGTACGCGGCGAGCACCACCGGACTCCCCCGGCGCATCACCATGTGCAGCACGTCACCGTCCTGCTCGAGCGCTTCAACCCAGGGGCGGATGTCGACGACCACGCTCCGAGCCCCCTTGGGCCGGGTCACCACGACGCTCTCGGCCGCCAGGAACTCACTGAGTGTCCGCTCGAGCTGGGCTCCGGGAGGGAGTTCGAGCCGGTAGTGGCTGACCCGGATACTGGCCGAGGGGGACGGCAGCTGCGAGGGGATCACCGCCCCCTCGAGAACCTGGAACCCCCGCGGCAATTCGCGATTGAGGAGCTCGACCACCTCACGGGCGGAACAGGGACGGGTCAGCTCGAGATCGATCAGCTCGGCGTCGCTCTCCACCCCGGTCGGGAGCGCCTCGGAGAAGGAGACCTTCGGCTTGGGGTGGAACCCCCCCGAATAACGCACCGGCAGTCCGGCGCGCAGCACGGCCCGGTGGAAGGCGTTCATGGTGTCGAGATGGCCGAGGTAGCGCATCCGCCCCTCCTTGCGCAGGCGCAGTCGGACCCGGCAGCGCTCTTCACTCGCCTCCTCAGCTGCCGGGGTGGGCGGCACCTCGAGGTCATGCTCCTGCTGAAGGCGCATCTTCACGGCCTCGAAGTCGCATACGCCGCAGCCGCTGCAGTCACCGTCGCGGCAATCCGGGGTATACTCCCCCTTCAGGGCACGGTGGCGTTCCCGAAGCAGCCAGCTCTTGGGGATGCGGCTGTCGAGATGGTCCCAGGGGAGCGTCTCCTCCTCGCCGCGCTCGCGCAGGTACCAGGCCGGATCGATCCCGCAGGCTTCGAAGGCCCGGCGCCAGGTCTCCCAGTCGAAGTGGTCGCGCCAGCCGTCGAAACGGCAGCCGAGTCTATACGCCTCGGCGAGCACCGCGCCGAGACGGCGGTCACCGCGGGCGAATACCCCCTCGAGCAGCGAGGCCCTGGCATCGTGCCACTTCAGGCGCAGCTTGCGCTTGGCGAGCTCCTCGCGCAGCAGCTCCTGGCGGCGCACGGTCTCCGCGACGCCGACCTGAGACTCCCACTGGAACGGGGTATGCGGCTTCGGGACAAAGGTCGAGACCGAGACGTTGACGTCCCCGCCCCCCGGCGTCCCCTTGGCGCCCCGCTTGACCTGGGCGGCGAGCTCGACGATCGCCCGCAGGTCCTCGTCGCTCTCGGTCGGCAGCCCGAGCATGAAATAGAGCTTGATGACCCGCCAGCCGAGCCCGAAGGCGCTGCGGGTCGCCGCGAGCAGGTCGGCCTCGTCGATCCCC
Source organism: Desulfuromonadaceae bacterium (assembly GCA_003246035.1). The sequence goes on from QKBP01000038.1 coordinate 2,357, forward strand.
TTGTTGATCACGTTGCGCAGCCGCTCGCTCCCCGCTTCGGGGGCCATGGTGAAACCGGTCTTGCGGACCTTGCGGATCTCCTCCATCAGCTCGGTGGAGAGCGAACCGACCCGCAGACTCGGCAGGCTGACCGCTACGCGCTGCCGGGCATACCGCTGCATCAGCTCCTTGAGCAGCGGCTCGACACAGGTGTAATCGCCGCTCGAGAGACTGAGCAGGGAGACGTCGTCGTAGCCGCTGTTGCGCAGCGCCTCATCGACAACCTCCAGCAGCTTTTCGGGGCTGCGCTCGCGCACCGGGCGATACCAGTTGCCGGCCTGGCAGAAACGGCAGCCGCGGGTGCAGCCACGGGCGATTTCGACCGCCACGCGATCGTGCACCGTCCCCATGAACGGCACGATCGGCCGGCGCGGATAGGGGACGGCGTCGAGGTCGGCGACGACCCGCCGGCGCACGCCGGAAACCTCCGGCAGCGCCGGAACGATCGCTGCAACCCGCCCGTCGTCGTGATACTCGACCGAGAAGAGTGCAGGGACATAGACTCCCTCGATGGCCGCCAGGCGGCGCAGCAGCGCGGGCCGGTCCTCGCCGGCGGCGCGACTGGCGCGCAGCGCGGAGCAGACCTCGACCAGCGCCTCCTCGCCGTCACCGAGCAGGGCGCAGTCGAAAAACTCCGCGAGCGGCTCAGGGTTGCCGGCACAGGGGCCGCCGACCATCACCAGCGGATGCCGGGCGTCCCGGTCGGCGGAGCGCAGCGGCACCCCCCCGAGCTCAAGCATGGTGAGCACGTTGGTGTAGGAGAGCTCGTACTGGAGGGTGAAGCCGAGCAGGTCGAAATCGGCCAGGGGGCGCTGCGACTCGAGGCTCACCAGCGGCTCGCCGGCGGCGCGCAACTCCTGCTCCATATCCGCCCAGGGGGCGTAGACCCGTTCGGCCGCGACCCAGTCGAGGCCGTTGAGGATGTTGTACAGGATCGGGAAGCCGATATGGCTCATCCCGACCTCGTAGACATCGGGGAACGCCAGGGCACAGGTGACGTCGACCTCGGCCCAATCCTTGAATCGGCTGCCGGCCTCGGCCCCGAGGTAGCGGGCCGGGTGACTGACCCGGTTGAGAATGTGGTTCATAAGCTGTCTGAACTTTCCGGAAGATGGCGTAAACTGACAATGTAGCATTCCAACTCTTTTCCGGCCAAGCTCTTTTCCCGCTTCGGGGGGCTTCCCTGCCCGGCGTTTTTCGTATACGTTAAGGCTTCAATTTTGACCGCGAGGAAACGATGACTCCCCAGACCCTCTCTCCGGAAGCCGACCTGCACGTCCACACCATCGCCTCCGGACACGGCTTCAGCACCATCAACGAGATCGCCCAGGCCGCCGCGGCCAGAAAACTGCGCGCCATCGGCATGACCGACCACGGGCCGGCCCTGCCGGGGGGGCCGCACCCCTACCACTTCGCCTCGTTGCGCTTCATCCCCGAGACCCTTCACGGCGTGCGGATCTTCAAGGGGATCGAGGCGAACATCGTCGCCCGGGGAGAACTCGACCTGGCGCCCCGCCACCTCGACCGCCTCGAGCTGGTGGTGGCCGGCTTCCACGAGGGGTGCGGCTACACGGCCGGGAGCGTCAAGGACAACACCCGGGTGCTCTGCTCGATCATGGACCTCCCCCAGGTCAAGATCATCAGCCATCCCGGAAACCCGCGCTTCCCCGTGGACCACGAGACCATCGTCCGCCACGCGACGGATACCGGCACCGCCATCGAGGTCAACAACTCCAGCTTCGGCCTGAGCCGCGGCGGCGACAGCAGCAACATCGAGCGGATCGTCGCGCTGTGCGCAGACCACCCCACCCTGCTCGCCGTCGGCAGCGACGCGCACATCGCCCAGCAGGTCGGTGAGTTCGACCATGCCCTGGCGCTGATCCGCGAGGTTGGCATCCCCCCCGAGCGGGTCGTGAACCGTACCCTCGAAAGCACCCTGGCTTTTCTTGACCTGAAGACTTGAGTCAGGCTAAAAGAATTCTTTAGTGACAATAAAATCGAAAGACGAACGGAGCCTGCATGGAAGAGAGACTGCTCGAAGGGATACTGCGCTTTCGCCAGGAAGACTTCGAAGGCCACAAGGACCTTTTCCATGAGCTGGGTCGGGCCCAGAAGCCCCACACCCTCTTTATCGGCTGCGCCGACTCGCGGGTGGTCCCCAACCTGATCACCCAGACCACCCCCGGCGAGCTGTTCACGGTCCGCAATATCGCCAACATCGTCCCCCCTTACCGGGTCAGCGACGAGTACGCCGCGACCACCTCGGCGATCGAGTACGCCGTGCAGGCCCTCCATGTCGAGTCGATCGTGGTCTGCGGCCACTCCAACTGCGGCGGCTGCGCGGCCCTGCATTCACCACCGGAGGCCCTCGACCACCTCCCCAACGTGCGCAAGTGGCTGGAGATCCTGCAGCCGGTCAAGTCCGAGGTCGACAAGATCGCCCCCCCCGACTCCCCGCACGGGAGCCCGGAGGAGCGCGAGTGGCTCACCGAGCAGGTCAACATCGTCCACCAGCTGCGCAACCTGCTCAGCTACCCGTACATCCGCAGCAAGTACAAGGCCGGCGAGCTGAAGATCTTCGGCTGGTACTACCTGATCGAGACCGGCGAGATCTTCAACTACAACGCCGAGACCAAGACCTTCGACCCGGTCTCGTAACCGCCACCCTCCCAGCAACGACAAAGCCGCCCCACCGGGCGGCTTTTTTTGTAATGCAAAAGAAAAGGCCCGGGGAAACCCCGGGCCGATTGCATGGATAAATCACCTGTCAGGAGGCAGTGATTTAGAACTTGTAGCCGACGCCGAAATTGCCGCGCCAAGCTTCTCCATCCTGATCGCCGTAGACGTAGGGGTCCTTGTCCTCGAACTTCTGCCAGCCAGCCTGGGCCGCCACGAAAAAGGCCGGGGTGAACTGGTAGGTGCCGCCGAGGGTTACGTCAGTCTGAACGTAGTGCAGGTCAGAATAGGTGGTGATGATATTCACCGCCGAAACGTCGTACAGGTTGGTCATAACGGGATCATTGACTACACCGGGGGTCTCAATTGAGAGGCCTTTCCAGTCAGCCTGAGCATCAGAGTAATTCAGGCTCGCATTCATTTCCAACTTATCCGTAGCCTGGTAATCTGCGCTCAGAGAAAGCGTATTTACATCAGTATTGTATTCGGTCATATCACATGTCGCCCCATACTGGGACGATACAATAACGCCCGCTCAGCCATCGTACCAACCTTGGCAGAACTTCGACTCTGTACGCTGGCCGAGGTAGTTGTAAAGCATAGTCAGGTTCAGCTTGTCAGTGGCAGCGTACCAAAATGAGACCGAGGGACTAAAAGTCTGCTCTTCCCAAGTTGATTTTTCCAGTTCGTTCTCCTCGAAACGTCCACGCATTGAAAACGTCGTAGAGAAGCTCGAAGCTGGAGACCACGTCGCCGCAAGCTTCGCTTCATGTACACTCTCGGGGAGATTTGACATGTCAATCTGGCGAAGATCGTAGAAAGCCGTGCCATACAGAGGACCAGAACCAATGGTGTTAGTCGTCGGGTCGTTTGTGTAGGGCAGGTCGGTTACCGGATCAATGTAACCAGAAGCGCCGATATGCTGCAAAGGGTTGTCAATATTCTGGTACATGTAAGTAATGCGGCCAGTTACATCCTTGCCCAAGACAGTTTTCAAGCTGGCGTCAACCGTGTGGGTCTTGGTCTCGCCATAGTGCTCGTCTTCACGGTCTTCGGCCTGAAACTCGTAGCCGAGACGCAGGGTGGTTTTGCGGGCCAACCGATAGACGCCGTCGATGCCAAAAGTAGCCGTATCGCGAGTGATCACCGACTCACGGGTTGAAAGAATAGCACCGGTGACCGGATCCACTGCGACAGCTCCGCCTAGGTTGCCGGGAGCGGTGGTCGTCATGGGGTAAAAGGCCAGTTCGGCATCGTCGTTTTCTACTTCTTCAAGCTTGGCCCGCAAGGTAACCTTCAGGTTTTTTCCGAACCTGGTGGCGGCCTTGAGACCATAAGCGTCATAGGTGGTGGTCAGGGTGCTGTTGTTGATATCCCAAATAGGGCCCGTAATGCTCGTTTCACCCGACTTCTTGCTTTCGGTCTCGGCGTTAACGTAGCTGGCCAGCACCACGGTGTTACGGGGCAGATCAGCACGAGCCTTGAGAACATGACTCTCTTTGTCGGAATCAGGGGTCACGTCGTAAGGCAGGGCACCGTCTTCGTAGTCGTAAAGCAGCCTGTTGTCAAAAGTACCATTGGTCGCAGAGTATGTAGCTGCCGGTGATGGGGATAAGGCTGGGTCGTAAACCCGCGTGGGGTCGGCACCATTTTCACGAAATTCCCGATCCAGATACGTGTAGTCGATCGTGAACAGACCGAACTGGCCAGTAGCCCCCACAGTGAAATCCTTGGTCTCCTCATCCACTTCACGGGAGGAACCCGTAACATGGCATGTAGTGCACTTGCTCATGCCGATAGACTGTTCCATGCCTTCTCGCTGCTCCATGCGATAGCCTGCGTGAAAGGTCACGTTAGGCAGGAACGGAAGACTCAGATCGACGTTGTTCTTGTACTCCTTGCGGCTGATGCCGAAATCAGCGTTGGGCAGAAAATCCTCGGCCAAGACACTAGCTCGACCAATCTGTTGCCAAGCCACAGTGACACCGACCGGTGCAACAGGAGGATTGTTGTTGGTAGCGTAGTAATTGCCGTCGTTACCCAATCCGATAAAGGCGGGGATGTTATTTGGATTCAGGGACGCATCGGGATTCGCTCCTAAATTCCAGAGGCCGGCGGATACCAATGTCGGAGACCCTGGATTCCCGGTGAGCCCCCCATCGGCATCTGCGGTGGCAAAAACGTTGGCCCCGGGAACGCCTGCATTAATGTAATCAAGCTTGTCGTGGTCGAGCCAGTGGTAAAACTTGTCATAGCTGAATCGACCTCTAAAAATGCGGTTGGCATCGATGCCGATATCGTAGGTTTGATCTTCCGAGCCTGTTGCCTCGGCTTTGATCTCAACAGAGGTCTTCCCCCCCGTCGCCTCAACATCGACCTTCCCATAGGCAGTCACCTCATCATCTTTGCCTATGCTTGAGTATTCATTCACCCGCGACTTGTCGTCTTTAATGTCCTGCGCCGCCGCTCC
>QKBP01000079.1 GCA_003246035.1 Desulfuromonadaceae bacterium
AGGCGCACGCTCCAGGCCAGGCCGCCAAGCAGCAGCGCCAGCGCCAGCCACTTGAGCGTGTCGATGCCGAGCAGCGCGCCGGGCTGGTCGAGGGTGCGCATGACGTGCATCGCCAGGTAGCTGCGCACCCCGGAAGGGTCGGAGACGACCAGCGGCAGGTAGCCGAGCTTGGTGTTGAACTTGACCACCGCCAGCACCAGGTGAGCCGCCAGGACCAGCGGCAGCAGCGGCAGAGCGAGCCGGCCGATACGCTCCCAGGCACCGGTTGACGGCTGGCGCACGGGGGCGGCGCCCGGCCCGTCGTCGCCGTCGCTCTCCTCGACGCGGGTCTCGCTCAGGCGCCAGACCGCGGCCCCCGGCAGGAGCAGCAGCAGCGGCAGCAGCAGCGCCAGCCAGGGGACCGCCAGCAGGTAGAAGCCCGCGTCCTGCCAGGCGAGCAGGCGCGCGGCCTGGTCGGGGAGCCACAGCAGCAGGTCGCGCAGCGCCACGTTGACCTTGCTGAAGTTGGCGGTCAGCAACCCGAGCAGCACCACGAAGAACAGGGTCTCGGAACGCCCGGGCGCGGTTAGGGGGGCCGGCGAGCGGCCGAGGTAGAGGTTGCCGTAGGGGCAGTTGCCGACGCAGTTGAGGCACAGGGTGCAGTCGGGCTCGCAGCCGATGCCGTCGGCCTTCAGATCGACCGGGCAGGCGTCCTGGCGCGACTGCCAGTAGACGATCCCGCGCCCGAGGGCGAAGCGCCGCCAGCGCTCGCCACCCTCGACGCAGCTTTCACGCTCGCAGCTGGCGCAGATCGCCGGGTCGTCGACCCGCAGCCGCGCCGGCGCGATCCGCGCGTAGAGTCCGAACACCGCCCCGGCGGGGCAGAACAGCTGACAGAAGGCGCGGTGCCGGAAGACCAGCCCGAGCGCGACCGCCAGCAGCAGCATCGCCGCGAGCAGGCGGGCCGAAATGTCGGGGAAACGGTGCATGGCGAACAGGTAGACCAGCAGTTGCAGCACCAGCAGGGTCACGGTCACCGGCACGAAGCCGTGCAGCCACGCCGGCAGGGCGCGCTTGAGGCCGAACCGCGCGGCTACGCCGTTGAGCCAGCCGACCGGGCAGGCGGCGCACCAGCTCCGCCCGAGCAGCGCGGCGAGGAACACCACCCCCATGATCCACAGCACCCACAGGCCGAAGGTCGTGGCGCTGGTGTACATCAGCGGGTCGCGCACCGCCACGCCGGGGATCGCCCGGTGGTGCCAGCCGGAGGCGATGAGCGCCACCAGCAGGGCCAGCAGCGCCAGGCGCAGCAGGCGCCAGCTCCAGGTGGAGCGCAGCAGCGGCCCGAGGGCCGGTATCTTGAGCAGGTTCAGCACGGTCGCTCCGTCAGTGATAGACGTTGTAGGGGGGGACCAGCTCCCCCTTCTGGTTGCGGTACAGCACCCGCTGCCCGGTGACCATCTCCAGTGAGCGGGACGCCCACTCGCGCACCACCCGCTCCTCGTCCTCGAGGGCACGGCGCAGGGCCGGTTCGGAGCGCTCCGTTCCGAGGGGGCCGAGAGCCATGGCGGCGTTCATGCGCACCGCCCAGTCGCCGTCGGCGAGCCCCTTGACCAGGGCCTGCTCGGCCGCCGGGTCCTTGAGCTTGCCGAGGGCCAGGAAGACCTCGGCGCGGTGCGCCCCCTCGCTGCGCGCGAGCAGGGACGCCAGCGCCCGGGGGTCGCCGATGTCGCCGAGGGCGCGGATTATCGCCGCCTCGGCCTCCCCTTTCGCCTGCGGCAGCGCCGCCAGCAGCGGCTCAACGGCCTGGCGGTTGAACTTGATCAGCGCGCGGGTGACGTAGCGCCGCACCGCCGGGTCGTCGTCGCCGAGCGCCCCGATGAGCACCGGCAGGCTCGCAGGCTGGCCGATCTCGCCGAGCGCCCAGGCCGCCACGTAGCGGCGCGAGAAGCTGCGGTCGCGCAGCACGTTGGCGAGCGCCTCGAGCTGACCGGAGGCCTGCAGGGTACCGAGAGCGGCGACCGCGTACTCGCGCTGCACCCGGTCGTCGCTGTCGAGCGCCTCGGCGACGAACGGGATCGCCTCGGGGCCGAGGGCCACCAGGATCGCGTAGGCCCGGTCGTTGACCTGGTTGTCGCTCCAGCCGAGCAGGCCGACCAGCGCGCGGCGGGCCTCGGCGTCGCCGGCCTTGGCGCGCCCCTCGAGGCCCGGCAGGTCGAGCGGGCGGGTCTCCTGGCAGGCGAGCAGAGCCGCGCAGAGCAGTATCACAAGCAGCGTGCGCATCACCAGACCTTGGTCACCGTGATGTCGACCCCCTTGAGGATCGAACCGTCCTGTACCACCACCGCCGAGGGCTCGATCGTCCCCTGGTCGTAGCGCCCGTAGAGGTCGCCGATCTTCGGCGGGCCGCCGAACTTGTCCCGCGCCGCGAGGTAGTAGGTCCCCCCCTCCGGGAGGTAGACGATGTAGGCCCCGTCGGTGCCGGTCTTCTCGGAGACGAACTTGGGACGCTCCGACATCTGTACGTGGTCGTAGACGTGGACCCGCGCCCCCTCCACCGGGTTGCCGTCGATGTCGGTGACGAAGCCGGTCAGGCCGGTGCGGGTCGTCTCCCCTTCGCGGGCCACCTGGCGGGTGTCGCCGATCTTGAGCGGCGCCTCGACGGTCATCTCGAGACGCCCCCCCGCCACGGTGATCGGCATGAACGCGCTCTTGTGGTCGCCGGCCACCACCGGGCCGGCGGCGTCGCCGGCGGCGCGCTTGCGCACCACCAGGATGTAGTCTCCGTCCGGCAGGGGGAGCTCGAAGCGGCCGTCCGGGCCGGTGGCACGGGAGACCGCGAAGGCCGGGCCGTAGAGGTCCATCCCCTTCTGGTAGATGTAGACGTAGGCCTCCTCGAGCGGGGTCACCACCGTGCCGCTGACCACCCCCTGGGCGTCCCCGCCGGACCGCGGGGCCGGGGCGCCCTGTTCGCACCCCCAGAGCAACAGCAGGCAGAGCAGTAACCCAAAGATCCGTTTCATTCTTCCCTCCCGGACCGGCCGGGCGCCAGCAGGACCAGGCGCTCGTCGGTGTTCGAAGCGTAATGCTCACGCAAGGTGAAATCCATGATCGCGACCCCGAAGTTGACGCCCCGCTCGTCGCCGGGGACGAACACCGTGTCGCGGCGGTCGCCGGTCGCGAGCGCGCGGCGCAGCTCGACCACCCAGCGCCCGTCCTCCCAGCGCGACAGCGAGACCACGTCGCCGCGGCTGCCGTGGGGCGGGTCGGTGAGGCTCCCCGGGGCGCGGGTCCCCGGCGGGATGAAGCGCTCGCTCAGCGGCAGCCCCTCGTAGTCGACCAGCGGCACGTCGCCGGGCGCGAAGGGCGCCGGCTCCTCGCGGCCGCTGACGGTGCTCTGGGAGTTGTCGCGGAACAGCTCGCCCGGCACGTCCCCCGCCATCCCCTGGTCGGTGACCGTGCGGTCGTCGGCGAAACCGAAGCGTCCGGTGCGCTGCGACTTCCAGTGCCAGAGATCGAGCCAGGTATCCTCGCGGGCGAGCTTCATGCGGTTGGTGGCGTGAAAGCTCGAGGCGGACACGCCGAAGTCGTCCATGTGGCAGGCATAGGAACAGGAGAAGCGCGGGAAGCTCCCGGTCGCGTCGAACATCAGCCCGAGGCCGTCCTCGTATTCCTGGCCGTTGCTCCAGGTCGCGCCGTCGAAGCGCCACTCGTGGAAGGTGTCGTCACGGGTCGGGTCGTCCCAGGCGACCCTCAGGTAGAGGGCCTCGTCGGTATAGAAGGCCCGCAGGTCGACATCGAGCGGATCGGGGAGCGAGGCCCCGTGGTGACAGGAGGCGGTGCTGGTGTGCACCGTGTCGCCGTCGATGTCGCCGAGGCGGTCGGCCCTGTGCGGCTGGCCGCCGCGCACCGTCACGAAGCGCGGCAGGGCGCGCTCCCAGTCGGCGGCGCCCGGCGCCCGGTCGAGGTGCAGGGCGTAGAGCTTGTCGCCGCCGACCTCCTTGCAGGCGCTGCAGCTCAGCAGCAGCAACAGGCTCAGAATGAACGTTCTAGACACGAAATATCCTCTCGGGAACCGCATCGATACGGCTCAGCGCAAGAGGATAACCGCAAGGAACATGCCAGCACCGAAAGCGGCCTGAGAAAGAGGAAACACCATCCGGAGAAGACCCGAGGCCGACCCAGAGTGGCCAGAGGCAAGGCGCCTGCAGGGTATGGAGCGAGGCGTACCGCGAGGTACGACGCAGCGACACGCCCGATGGGAACGTCGCAGATGGCCGCCTTACATCGGCCGCCCCGTGAGACAGCTTTTCGTCACTCGCCGCGATCGAGCAGGCGGTATTTCTCCATCTTGTAGCGCAGGGTGGTGCGCTTGATGCCGAGGGCCTCGGCGGCCCGGGTCTGGGAGCCGCCCATGCGGCGCAGGGTCTGCACGATCAGCTGGCGCTCGAGGTCCTCGAGGATCTCGGTGAGGCTCCCGCCCCTTTCGGGGAGCTGCAGGCAGATCTCGTCGTCGTCCTGGAGACCGCGCGGCAGGTCGCGCGGGGTGACCACCTCCCCCTTGGCGAGGACCACCGCCCGCTCGATGGCGTTCTGCAGCTCGCGCACGTTCCCCGGCCATTCGTAGGCGAGCAGCGCCCCGAGGGCGCGCGGCGCGAAGTCGCCGACCTTCTTGCCGGTCTCGGCGGCGTACTTGGCGAGGAAGTGACGGGCGAGCGGCTCGATGTCCTCGCGCCGGTCGCGCAGCGGCGGCATCGGGATGTTGACCACGTTGAGGCGGTAGTAGAGATCGTCGCGGAAACGCCCCTCCTTCACCTCGACCTCGAGGTCCTTGTTGGTCGCCGCCACCAGGCGCACGTCGACCTGGATGGTGCGGGTCCCGCCGACCCGCTCGAACTCGTGCTCCTGGAGGACGCGCAGCAGCTTGACCTGGGCGGCGAGGCTCATCTCGCCGACCTCGTCGATGAACAGGGTCCCCTCGTGGGCCATCTCGAAGCGCCCCTTGCGGGTCGCGGTGGCGTTGGTGAAGGCCCCCTTCTCGTGGCCGAACAGCTCGCTCTCGAGCACCCCCTCCGAGAGCGCCGCGCAGTTGAGCACCACGAACGGCTTGTCGCGGCGCGCCGAGCTGTAGTGGATCGAGCGCGCGACCAGCTCCTTGCCGGTACCGCTCTCGCCGGTGATCAGCACGTTGGCGTTGCTCGCCGCCACCGACGAGGCGACGTCGAAGACCTGCTGCATGGCCGGCGAGCCGCCGACGATGCCGCTGAAGCTGTAGCGCCCGCCGAGCTCCTCGTGGAGCTGGCGGTTCTCGCTCAGCAGCCGCTCGCGCTCGAGCGCCTTGGCCACGGTCAGCTTGATCTCGTCGTTCTCGAAGGGCTTGGTCAGGTAGTGGTAGGCCCCGCCGCGCAGCGCCTCGACGGCGTTCTCGACGGTCCCGTAGGCGGTGATCACGATCACCGGCAGGCCGGGGTCGAACTCCTTGATGCGGTGCAGCAGCGCCACCCCGTCCATCCCGGGCATCTGGATGTCGGTCACCACCAGGTCGAACGGCTCGCCGGCGAGCTCGGCGAGCGCTTCGCTCCCCGAGGCGACCGCCAGCGGTTCGTACCCCTCGCGGCCGAGCACCCGCACCAGCAGGCGCCGCATCCCTTCATCATCGTCGACGATCAGTATCCGTTCACCGGTCATAGGTCATTGTCACCCGAAATCGTTTTGAGCCTCAATCCTGCAAGCCCACAGCCTGCAAGGCGGCTCAAATGGTAGTGATGGCAGGGCGCCCGTCGGGCAGGGAGCGAGGCGTACCGCGAGGTACGTCGCAGCGACTTGGGCCAGGGCAACGCCGCAGGCGCTGCCCATTCAGCCGCCCTTACTTGACGTGGTAGATCTTGTTCTTGCCCAGCCGCTTCGCCCCGTACAGCAGGTCGTCGGCGATCTTGAGCAGGAACTCGATCTTGCGGCCGTCCTTGGGGTACGAGGCGAGCCCGATGCTCACCGTGATCCCGCGCTTGACGTTCTCGGGGAGCCCGGTCATCGACTCCAGCTCGATCACCTTGCGCAGGCGCTCGGCGACCACGAGCGCCTCGTCCTGGTCGGTGTCGGGGAGGATGACGGCGAACTCCTCGCCGCCGTAGCGGCACGGCAGGTCGGCGCTGCGCAGGTGCTTGTTGATCAGCTCGGCGACGGTCACCAGCACCTGGTCGCCGATGGCGTGGCCGTACTCGTCGTTGAACTGCTTGAAGTCGTCGATGTCGAGCATCGCCAGGCTCAGGGGGCGCGAGAGGCGCGTGGCGCGGTTCATCTCGCGGTCGAAGAACTCCTTGAACTGGCGGTGGTTGTAGAGCCCGGTCAGGCCGTCGGTGCAGGCGAGCTTGCGGGTGCGGAAGTGCAGGCGGGCGTTGTCGATGCACATCGCCGCGATGGAGCTGAAGACCTGCAGCATGCGCTTGCGGTACTCGGGGAAGGTGCGCGGCACGAAGTCGTCGACGTAGAGGATGCCGACGATCTTGGTGCCGATCTTGAGCGGCACGGCGATCAGCGAGCGGATCCCCTCGTCGAGGGCCAGGGGGTTGTTGAAGAAGGGGGCGTCATCCGTATCCTCGACAATGAACAGCTCCCCCTCCTCGAGGATGCGGTGGGTCAGCCCCCCCTGCTTGACCCGCCAGCGCTCCTTGCCGACCAGCTTGTCGCTCAGGCCCGCGTGGGCGGCGAGGGTCACGCGCCGGTCGGCCTCGTCGTAGAGGGCGATACTCCCGGCCGGCATGTCCATCACTTCCATGCAGCTCTGCAGGATGGTCTGCAGCACCACCTCGAGCTCGAGGGTCGAGACCGCCGCCTGGGCCACCTCGACGATCTTGCGCAGGCCGTCGAGTTCCTCGCGCATCTCCGCGACGCTCAGCTCTCTGTCCGGGGTCATCCCTGGGTCCCTTCCTTCATTCCACGCCGTGTTCATTTAGGCATCCCTCAAAACGCATTAGTCAATGCAAATTGATCGATCATTAAACACGAATTTAGCCAAACTGTAAAGACTTTAGGGGCTTGAACACCTGCCGAGGAAATCTGTCAAGATTGGCTTGACAGGTACGATATGTTGTGGTTTAAATCTAACCCATCGCTAAATCTTGCGAAAAACCCACCCAAAACCGCCACTTTCATGAGCCGCATCAGATTGTGTACCCCGAGTGATTCAACCCGCCGGGGGATTTGTGACCATTTTACTCTCATTAAGAGATGAAATCCCAGGAGAAGAGGAAGAAACGATGCCCCCGAAAAAGACCGAGCTGTCCGCCCTGACCCCCAACGCCATTACCGTTCTCGAGCGCCGCTACCTCAAGCGCGACGCCAAGGGGAAACCCCTCGAGACCCCGACCGACATGTTCCGCCGCGTCGCCGAGACCATCGCCTCGGCCGAGACCGTGCTGAACACCGGCAATGACGCCAAGCAGCTCGCCGCCGACGACCGAGCTCGAGTTCCTCCCCAACTCCCCCACCCTGATGAACGCCGGGCGCGAGCTGGGCCAGCTCTCGGCCTGCTTCGTCCTGCCGGTGGGCGACTCGCTGGCGGAGATCTTCGAATCGATCAAGAACACCGCGCTGATCCACAAGAGCGGCGGCGGCACCGGCTTCTCCTTCACGCGCGTGCGCCCGGCCAACGACGTGGTCAAGTCGACCAGCGGCGTCTCCTCCGGCCCCCTCTCCTTCATGAGCGTGTTCGACGCGGCCACCGAGACCATCAAGCAAGGCGGCACCCGCCGCGGCGCCAACATGGGGATCCTGCGTGTCGACCACCCCGACATCATGGACTTCATCATGTGCAAGCGCGACCAGACCAAGCTCACCAACTTCAACATCTCGGTCGGCATCACCGAGAAGTTCATGGAGGCGG
>QKBP01000112.1 GCA_003246035.1 Desulfuromonadaceae bacterium
TCTACCCGGTCGGCACCGTGGCCATGATCATGCGCATGCTCAAGCTGCCGGACGGGCGGCTGAAGGTCTTGGTCCAGGGGATGAGCAAGGCGCGCATCGTAGCCCAGGTCGAACAGCGCGACTATTTCCGGGTCCAGGTCGAACAGCTGCTCGAGAGCGATCCGCCCGAGATGTCCCTCGAAGTCGAGGCGCTGATGCGCACGGTTCGTGACCAGATAGCCCAGCTCTACAGCCTCGGCCGGAGCCTCCCCCCCGAAGTGATGATGGCGGTCGAAAACATGGAGGCGCCGGGAGCGCTCGCCGACCTCGTGGCCAGCCACCTTGGTCTCAAGGGGGGCGGAAGCCAGGCTCTCCTGGAAATCCTCGATCCCTTGGAGCGGCTACGCCAGGTCAAGGACCTGCTCGCCAAGGAGCTCGAACTGCAGGCGGTTCAGAACCGGATTCAGAACCAGGCCAAGGAGGAGATGGGGAAATCCCAGCGGGAATACTACCTGCGCGAGCAGTTGAGAGCGATTCAGAGTGAGCTGGGGGACAGCGACAGCAAGGCCGAAGATCTCGCGGAACTGCGACGACGGATCGAGAAGGCCGGCCTCCCGAGGGAGGCCCGGGAAGAGTTCGACAAGCAGCTGCGACGTCTCGAGTCGATGCATTCCGAGGCGGGCGAATACGCCCTGCTTCGGACGTACCTCGACTGGCTGGTCGAGCTCCCCTGGGGTCGCAGTACGCGGGATAGCTTCGATTTACAGCGTGCCAGGGAGATCCTCGACGAAGATCATTTCAACCTTGAGAAGGTCAAGGAACGGATTCTCGAGTTTCTGGCCGTGCGCAAGCTGAAGAAGAGCACCAAAGGACCGATCCTCTGTTTCGTCGGGCCTCCAGGGGTCGGCAAGACCAGTCTCGGCAAGTCGATTGCACGGGCCATGGGACGCAAATTCGTGCGGATCTCGCTGGGGGGCGTGCGGGACGAGGCGGAGATCCGGGGGCATCGCCGCACCTACGTCGGAGCGCTCCCCGGGCGAATTATCCAGGGGATCAAGCAGGCCGGGACCCGTAACCCGGTCTTCATGCTCGATGAAATCGACAAGCTGGGCGCGGATTTCCGCGGCGACCCTTCTTCGGCACTGCTGGAGGTGCTCGACCCGGAACAGAACCATGCCTTCTCCGACCACTACATCAACCTCCCTTTCGACTTGTCGCATGTGATGTTTATTGCCACCGCGAACCTTCTCGACCCAATCCCCTCCGCGTTGCGCGACCGCATGGAGGTGTTGCCGTTGTCAGGCTATTCGGCCGAGGAGAAGCTGGCGATCGCCGAGCGCTACCTGGTCCCTCGCCAAATCCAGGAAAACGGCTTGCGCGCCGAAGAGCTGAGCCTGTCGCGCAATGCCCTGATGCGGGTGGTCAGCGAATACACCGCGGAGGCTGGGCTACGCAATTTCGAGCGGGAGCTTGGCAGTCTCTGCCGTAAGGTGGCGCGACGCTTCGCCGAAGGCAAACGTGCCCGGGTACAGATCAATGCCGGTCAAATTCCGCGCTATCTTGGCCCTCCGCGCTATCTTCCCGAGGAAGAGCGCCGTGATCCAGAAATCGGCGTCGCGACGGGGCTGGCCTGGACTGCCGTTGGAGGCGAACTGCTCAATCTTGAGGTCAGCACCATGAAGGGAAAAGGTGGGCTCACCCTCACCGGTTCCCTCGGCGAAGTGATGAAGGAGAGCGCCCAAGCGGCGCTCTCCTATGCCCGCTCGCATGCCGACGAATTGGATATCGACGAGCAGGGGTACTTGGAGCGCGAGATTCATGTTCACGTCCCGGCAGGCGCGATCCCCAAGGATGGTCCGAGTGCCGGAGTGACGATGGCCACGGCCCTCATCTCGGCGCTCTCCGGGCGCCCGGTACGGAGCGATGTGGCGATGACGGGGGAGATCACTCTGCGCGGCAAGGTGCTCCCGGTCGGAGGGGTCAAGGAAAAGATCCTCGCCGCGGTGCGTGCGCATATTCCCGTGGTGCTGCTGCCGGCAAGAAATGCCCGGGATCTTGAGGAAATTCCTCCACACCTGCGCCGCAAGGTCCGTCTGGTTCTGGTCGACAGCATGCGACAGGTTCTCGAACACGCGCTGGTTAAGTCCCCATGAAGCTCGAAGAATTGGGGGAGTTCGGGCTGATCGAGCGCATCCGTTCGAAGGCCGGTTCCGAGGCGGACGGTGTGCTGGGAATCGGCGACGACTGCGCCGCCGTGAAGACCCCTCCCGGAGAACTGCTGCTGACGTCGACCGATCTGCTGATCGAGGGGGTGCATTTCAACCCTGCCTGGACCGACTATTACCGTTTGGGCTGCAAGGCGGTGGCGGTCAACGTCAGCGATGTCGCCGCTATGGGAGGAGCGCCGCGCGCCCTGTACTTGGCTCTGGCCGCCCCTCCCGACCAGTCGGTCGAGCAGCTCGAGGAGCTCGTCGAAGGCTTCTGTGATGAAGCCCGCCGCTACGGAGCAACCCTGCTCGGCGGGGATACCTGCCGGTCACCGGGGCCTCTGATGCTGGGGGTTACGGTGCAGGGGAGTGTCGCCCCTGCGCAGCTGATACGACGCGCCGGTGCCGCCCCGGGCGATCTGGTCTGGGTCTCTGGAACCTTGGGGGACAGTGCACTGGCGCTGCGGGAATTGCAGGCCGGCGGGACCCCCTCACCGGAGGTGGCTGACCGACATCACCACCCTCAGGCACGGGCTGCTCTGGGGAGAGCCCTGGCGGAGCAGGGGCTGGCGAGCGCGATGATTGATGTGTCTGACGGTCTGCTGGCCGACTTGGGTCATGTGCTTCGGGCGTCAGGGGTGGGCGCGGCGCTCAGAGCGTTGTCGTTGCCGCTCTCCCCTCGCCTGCGGAGACGTCTCGCCTCATCTCCCCAGGACCTTGCGCTAGCCCTTCAAGGCGGAGAGGATTACGAGTTACTGTTCTGCTCGTCGCGCAGCAACGAAGAGAAGATTCGCCGGCTCTCCGCGGCACTCGAGTTGCCCCTGACCGTCGTCGGTGAAATCCGGGCCGAACCGGACTTGGAGATTCTCGATCTAGATGAGGCGGGAGTGATGCTGACAGGTTACGGCTTCGATCATTTTGCGGTTACGCGCTGAGAGGCGAGGATCCGGAGATGGCAAGAGGTGGTTTAGGGCAATCCGCAGCGACCGGAGCGCGCCCATTTTTGGGTAGCGAGTTCCCCGAAACACAGTATCAGGCCATCCGCAAACTCTTGATCGACAGGCGCGATTTTGACCTCGGCTGGTACAAGGACCGTTGCATCAAGCGCCGCATTGCCATCCGGGTGCGTGCCTGCAAACTCGCCGATGCGGAGGAATATCTCAGGCTGCTTGAGCAGGACGAGGAGGAGCTGGACGAACTGCTGACCACCCTGTCGATTCATGTCTCGCAGTTCTTCCGCAATCCACAGACCTTCGAGCTTATCGGCTCTGTGCTTTCTGGCCTCACGGTGCAGGGGAGCTTGAAAGTCTGGAGTGTGGGATGTGCCAGCGGAGAAGAACCCTATTCGCTGGCGATCCTGCTCGCAGAGCAGGGGCTTGCGGAGGTCGAGCTGCTTGCCACCGACATCAGCGAGGCGGTACTGCAACGAGCCCGCATGGGGCGCTACGAGAGTACCCGACTGGTGAATATCCCTGCAGAAAAGCGACAGAAGTATTTCACTCAGGATGGCCGCTGGTATATAGTTAAAGATCGATTGCGGCGCCAGGTCGAATTTCGCCGGCACGACGTGCTTACGGACCCGTATCCGAAGGCCGACCTGATACTGTGCCGTAACGTGCTGATCTACTTTTCACGCCCCGAACAGGAGCGCATTCTCGGGCAGTTCGCAGTAGTCCTCCCCCCCGGGGGAGTCTTGGTGCTGGGCAAGGCGGAAACCATGCTCGGCCCGGTCCGCGAACACTTCAGGGCGATTGATCATGCAGAGAGGGTATTTGCCCGCCGCCAGGCGTGATGGAATGTTACTACCGGCAACATCCGGGTAATAAGGAGCGGAAGATGCGCGTAGAGATCTCGTACAAGTTCATTCTTGGCTTTATCGTCGTCGTGGCGACCATTCTGGCTGTCAACGTCTTGTTCCCCTTCTTGGGGTTGCCGGCTGAATTTGAGCTCCTCTTCAGTATCACCGTGGCGCTCGTGGTCGGAGTCATTCTCGGCTGGCTTTTCTCCAAGGCGTTCACGCGCAACATCGGGATTCTGCGCGAAGGGGCTGAGCGCTTCAGCGAGGGAGACCTGACTACCCAGGTCGCCTGGCCCGAGCGCAGGTTCCCCGATGAGACCGAAGATCTGGCCGAGAGCCTCAATCGGCTCGCCGACAATCTGCGTACCCTGGTCGGTCAGATCCGCCGCTCTTCGATGCGGGTCTCCGAGTCGGCGCAGGGTCTGTCCGCCTCGTCCCAGGAGATCAGCGCCTCGTCGCACCAAGTATCAAATACCATTGAGCAGGTCAGCCGAGGAGCCGAGAAGCAGGCGGAGATGGTCGAGAAGGGGAGTCGCATCGGCAAGGAGCTGGTGGTATCGGTCGATCTGATCGCCAGTGCCGCCCAGAAGATGAAGGAAGCCGCTGTGACCACCGTCAGCACCGCCGAACAGGGGAGCGATATGGCTCGTTCGGCGATGGACAAGATGAAGCAGGTATTGGGTGACGTCGAGCGCAGCAGCGCCCAGATCATGGCGTTCGGGGAAAATGTCCAGAAGATCGGCCAGATCGTCGACGTGATCACCGGGATCTCCCAGAAAACCAACTTGCTGGCGCTTAATGCCACCATCGAGGCGGCCCGGGCCGGTGAATACGGGCGAGGCTTCTCGGTGGTTGCCGAGGAGGTGCGCAAGCTCGCTGAATCGACGGCTGAGTCCGCGGGCGAGATCACCAAGCTGATCGAGACCATCCGCGAGGAGAGCCAGAAAGTCCAGTCCTCCATGCGCGAAAACGTTCAGATGATGCATTCCGGACACGAGGCCCTCGATACCACCAGCGGAGCGTTCAACGAGATTACCGAACACGCCCTCAATACCCGCAGCAAAGCGCAGACCATCGCCGAACTTTCCGATCAGCAGTCGAGCGGAGCACGCGAAATAGAGCAGGCCATGGACGAGATCGCCAAAGTGACCGACGACAATGCCGCTGCAACCGAGCAGGTCTCGGCCGCGACCCAGGAGCAGTCAGCGTCGATGGAGGAAATGGCCCGTTCGGCCCAGGAGCTGTCGACGCTTGCGGAAGAGCTCATGACGATGGTCAGCCGTTTCGATCTGGGATTTGAAGAGGTTGACGGCTGATGAGCCAGTTGCTGGTTTTTTTCCTCGGCGAGGAGCGCTACGGCCTCGAGGTCGAGAAAATCCAGGAAGTGGTGGAAGCCGAGGAGCTTTTTTATGTCCCCCGCGCTCCGGCCAACATTCTCGGAGCGATCAACTTCCACAGTCAGGTGGTCCCGGTCTTCGATCTCGGAGGTTTCCTGGGGTTGGCGGAGGAAGAACGCGACCACCGGGTGGTGGTTCTCACCTATCGGGACCTGAAAATGGCGCTTGCAGTGACCCGGGTTGCCGGTTTCCTGCCGCTCAGCATGGAGGCCTTGCTCCCCGAAAGCGAGGAGCGGCGCGCGACGACGTATATCCGCGCGGTTCAGAATGAGCAGGGAGAGGTGGTCAATCTGCTTGATCTCGAGCGTCTGGTAATGGCAATCGAAGAGACTTTTGCTGATAGAGGAGGAGAACGTGGGGCTTAAGGTACTTATTGCAGATGACGCCCTGTTTATGCGCAATCTGCTCAAGGATATCCTGACCAAGGTCGGCTACACCGTGGTCGCCGAGGCGACCAACGGTGAAGAGGCGGTGACCCTTTACCGCAAACACCAGCCCGACCTGGTGACGATGGACATCGTCATGCCGCTAAAGAGCGGGATTGAGGCGCTTGAGGAGATCATCAAGGAAGACCCCTATGCACGCATCGTAATGTGCAGCGCGCTCGGCCAGGAGTCCTTGGTTCTGGAGGCGGTTCAGGCAGGGGCTAAAGATTTTATCGTCAAGCCGTTCAAGGAAGAACGGGTGCTGGAAGTCGTCAAGCGGATCTGTGGACAATAATGCTTGGCTTCACCCCTAGGGGTTAGACCATGGACATGTCCAAATACAAGGGGATGTTTCTCAGCGAGGCGGGTGAGCACCTGGCCAGCATGGCAAAGCTGGTGATCTCTCTCGAGAAAGACCCCTCGGATCGTTCGGTAATCGACACCATGTTCCGCAATGCCCATTCGGTCAAGGGGATGGCGGCTTCCATGGGGTATGAGAACACCGCCCGCCTGGCCCATCACCTCGAAGATATCCTCGACGGGTTTCGCAAGACCGGCACGGCCGACGCCAGCGAGGTCGATACCCTGTTGGACGGGATCGACTTGCTGGAAGGGCTGATGGAGGATATCGAGAAGGATCAGCCAGAGCGAGATATCGATGCGTTTCTCTCTGCCTTGCCGGCAACATCCGAACCCAGATCGCCAGCGACCCCAGGGGTGATCTTCCCGGAAGATCTCGGCGTAGAAGTCAGTGAAAGGGTCAGCTCACCCGATGACGGAGGGATCGATTTTGACTTCGGCCCCGAAGAGCAAGACGGCGACCGCAATTCCGGATCGTTACCGGCGGTCCCCGAGGCCCGGCCTCTGCCGACTCCTGCTTCAGGAGTGATGGCGGTTCAGATCGATCTTGCACCCGATGCGGCGGCTCCTGCGGCTAGAGCAATGCTGCTGTTCCGTGAGCTCGAACAGCTCGGCGAGGTCCTCTACAGGGTGCCGACCTCCGATGAACTGGCGACCGGGACGCCGGTTCGCCATCTCCATGCCCACCTGCGTACCTCGCGCGTACCACAGGAGCTGCAGCAGATGCTTGAGGGTCAGCCCGATGTGGCGCGCGTGACCCTATCCGCCCCGGAATCGAAGAAATCGGAAAACGAGCCTTCCAGCAAAGGTCGAGGTGAAGAGAGCGTTCGAACCATCCGAGTTCGTACCGATCTGCTTGATCGATTCATCAACCTGACGGGTGAGTTGCTGACCAACCGCTATATGTTGCAGACCGCCACCAAGGAAGAGCGCTGGAAGGACGTCCGCGACGGCATCGGCCAGCTGGCCCGTCTGATCACCGACCTACATCACCATGTCCTGCAGGTGCGCATGCTGCCGATCGAAAGCATCACCGGCCGGCTGCCGCGCCTGATCCGCGAACTGGCCAAGAAAACCGGCAAGGCAGTCACCCTTCGTCTCGAGGGGGAGGATATCGAACTGGATCGCGCGATTCTCGATGAACTGGCTGATCCTCTGGTGCACATGGTGCGCAACGCCGTCGACCACGGTATCGACCAGAAGGGCGTGGTGACGGTGCGGGCATGGCGTGAAAAAGACATGGTGCTGCTCAGTGTCGCCGATGACGGCTGGGGGATGGACCCTGAAAAAATCCGCAACAAGGCGGTCGAAAAAGGTTTGATCACAGCGACTCAGGCGCGCAGCATGCGCGACCGCGACGCCCTGCAGCTGGTCTGTGTCCCGGGGTTTTCCACCGCTGCGCAGATTACCGAGACCTCAGGGCGAGGTGTCGGTATGGACGTGGTCAAAAATGCCGTCGAGACCCTCGGCGGAATTTTGCAGATCGAGTCCGAACGTGGGATGGGGACGCGGATTCTCATGAAGCTCCCCCTGTCGGTGGCGATCATCCAGATCCTGCTCGTCGAGGTCAGCGGGAGACTTCTCGGCATTCCGATTACCCGTGTTGGGCACAGCCTGGATGTCGACCGCAAGGAGATCAAGGCTTCCGGCAAGCAGATGGTGATCCAGTTCGACGATGACCTGATCCCGCTGGTTTCGTTGGCCAAACTGCTGGAACTCAAAGCACCGCCGCGCATCGGTTCGATACCGGTGGTCATTACTGAATATCGGGGCCGCAAGCTCGGCTTGGTGGTGGATCGTCTGGTCGGGCAGCGCGAAGCGTTCGTCAAGGCCCTGGCGCCTCCCTTGGATCAGTTGAGCGGGGTGAGCGGCGCGACCTTCCTCGGGGAGGGGAACATCGTCTTTATCATCGATCCGCAGGGACTGATCGAGGGGAAGACCACGCCGCTGCTGGCCCGTAGTGCCGGGGAGACGGTATGACCGAGCTGCGTTTTTCAGAAGCCCAGCTCGATGCCCTCAGGGAGATGAGCAATATCGGCATGGGGCACGCGGCGACGGCCCTGTCGCAGATGCTCGGTGAAACCCTGCTGATCCGGGTGCCGCGTGTCACCATTACCGATGTGGCCAAAGTCCCCGAGATGCTCGGAGGGGCTGAGCAGCTGGTAGCAGGTGTCGTCCTGCAGGTGCTTGGCGATGCCCGCGGCCTGGTGATGATGGTCTTCCCCGAGCAGAGCGCGCTGGAGCTGCTATCGCGGGTGGTCTCGCGGACTCCGTCGCAAAGGGTCCTCGACGAAGTCGAGGAATCGACGCTCAAGGAGATCGGCAATATTCTCGCTTCGGCCTATCTAAGTGCGCTCGGGAGCCTGCTCAACAAGACCCTGATCCCTTCCGTCCCCCAGTTCGCTTACGACATGGCAGGTGCGGTCGTGGATGCCGTCCTGATCGATCTTATTCAGCAGGGAGACCAGGCGGTGATGGTCGAAGCCGAGCTGTGCCGTGGCAATGAAAAGTCGGAAGGCCTCAACGGCCATTTCTTCCTGATCCCCGATCGTGGTTCCCTGCAGGTTCTGTTCGAGGCGATCGGAGTGGCCTAGGTGAACAATAAGTACAGGGTCGGCATCGCGGAATATCGCTTGGCCAGCGCGCCGGCGATTCTGGCCGCCCACGGGCTCGGTTCCTGCGTGGCCGTGACCTTGTACGACCCGGTTCGCAAGGTGGGAGGGCTGGCGCATGCTCTGCTGCCGGCACCCGTACCGGAAGTTTCCGTCGCTCAGCCCGCGACCTATGTCGTGACGGCTGTGCTCGAAATGGTTGAGGGACTTGAAGGACAGGGCTCGTCGCGAGCTGATCTGGTTGCCAAGCTGGTTGGCGGGAGCCGCATGTTCGACAACTATAACGAGCGGATCGAATCGGTCGGTGAGCGCAATCTGGAAAAAGCTCTCGAGGTGCTGGCAGGTCTGGGGATCCCGGTACGTGCTCAGGAAACAGGGGGAAACCATGGCCGCAGCCTCGAGTTCGATCTGAACAACGGGGTAGTGAAAGTGAGCAAGGTCCGTGCCCCTGAGCCGACCTTACTGTAACTGGAGCAAGGTGAGGAGACGAAGGATGAAACACGTTAACGTGATGCTAACCCTGCTGAGCGTGCTGCTGCTGGCTCTGCCGGCCTGGGCGGCCACCCCCATCGGTCTGAGTGATGTGATCAGTACCCTGGAAAATCCCTTCAAGTCCGATGCGGTATTCCCCCGCGGCGGAAGCGATTCGGCACTGGTCGATTTCGAAGGGGATTTTTTCCAGGAAGCCGAAATTGCGACACTCGACCAGCTCCAGCGCGGTTCCGGCCGCGTCATGGTCAAGTATCTGCGTGAGCAGCCCAACCGTGTGCCGATCGCCCTCTTCCGCTGGGAGTACGACCAGCCGACCCGGCAGGAGTTCGTCTCTGACGGCAAGACCCTCTGGGTCTACCTGCCGGAAAACAATCAGGTCATCCAGTCGGACGTCGAGTTCGCGTCACGCTCCCGGGCGGACGATCCAATGACCTTTCTGACCGGTCTGGGCAATCTTTCCCGCGATTTTCTCGTCACCTGGGCGTATCCCAACCAGGACGTGGATGGGAACTACGTACTCGAACTGCGGCCCCGTCGCAGCTCGGTCCTGATCCAGCGCATGCTGCTGGTGGTCGATCGTGATGCGGTCCTGCAGTTCAAGAACGCCGGCAGCGTCGGTGACTTTTTTCCGATCCGCTCCAGTACCGTGTACAGCCCGGAAGGCAACCGCACCACCATCGAATTCAGTAATATCCGTGTAAACCGTGGACTCCCCGACAGCCTATTCCGGTTTATACTTCCTGCTGGAGTGGACGTGGTCCGTCCCAACGGCCAGGAGTCTCAATACTAAAGTCCAGAGTGACGTGCGCTCTTTCGACCGCCCCGGAACAGGCTTGGCCTTTCGGGGCGGTTTGTGTTATCAAGGTCGCGATTCCACGCCGTTTTCATAGAAAGGAAACATCACGTCATGCCGAGTTTTGACATTGTCTCCAAGGTCGACATGCAGGAAGTCGACAACGCCGTCAACCAGGTCCGCAAGGAGATTTCCCAGCGCTACGATTTCAAGGGGAGCGACAACGAAATCGATATGAACAAGTCGCAATTGGTGCTGCATGCGGCAGACGACTACAAGCTCGAGGCCATGGTCGGGCTGCTGCGCGAACGCCTGGTCCGGCGCGGTGTCTCCCCCAAGTGCCTGGATCTCGGCAAAAAGGAGCCCGCCTCCGGCGGGTCCGTGCGCCAGACCGTCACGATCGTCGAGGGGATCAGCACCGAGAAGGGGAAGGACTTGGTCAAGCGAATCAAGGAGACCAAGATCAAGGTCCAGGCCCAGATCATGGACGACCAGGTGCGCGTCAGCGGCAAGAAGATCGATGACCTGCAGGAGGTCATTCAATTTCTCAAGGGGCTCGACTACGAGATCGAGCTGCAGTTCGTCAACATGCGCTCCTAGCCCCGGTTCGGAAAACCTTTATGCTCGAAAAACATACCGTGAGTCTGGTCAGCCTCGGCTGCCCGAAAAACCTGGTCGACGCCGAGATCATGCTCGGTCACCTTCCGAGTGATCGCTACGAAATCGTCACCGAGGAGCACCAGGCAGAAATCATCATCGTCAACACCTGTACCTTCATCAACGACGCCAAGGAAGAGTCGATCGAGACGATCCTCAACCTCGCCGACCTGAAGAAGACCGGCCGCTGCCGCCTGCTGGTGGTCTCGGGTTGCCTTCCCCAGAGGTACCGGGAAGAACTCGCCGAAGAGTTCCCCGAGGTCGACCTGTTCATGGGGACCGCCGATGCGCCGCGTATCGTGCAGCTTCTCGAGTCGGGGTTGTCACGGCAGGACTCGCTGCAGGCCATTGTCGGCGAGCCGGACTATCTCTACGATCACAGCACGCCGCGGGTTACGTCGTCGCCCTTCTACTCGACCTACGTCAAGATCGCTGAAGGATGCAGTCACCACTGCTCCTACTGCGTGATCCCCCGGGTGCGCGGGACGCTCCGTTCCCGCTCGATCGACTCGGTGGTGGAAGAGGTCAGACGACTCGTCGACCAAGGGGTGGTGGAAGTCAACCTGATCGCCCAGGATATCACCGCCTTCGGCCGGGATCGCGAAGATGGTACGTCCCTCGAACAGCTGCTGCGCGAGCTGGTCAAAATCGGGGAGCTGCGCTGGCTGCGGCTGCTTTATGCGTACCCGGACGGGATCAGCGACGAACTTCTCGAGCTGATGGCGAATGAGGAGAAGATCTGCAAGTACCTCGACATCCCGCTGCAGCACATCGACGAAGCCCTGCTCAAACAGATGAACCGGCGTATCGATGAACGGGGGGTACGCACACTGGTCACGCGGATCCGGGCGCGCATCCCCGGGGTGACGCTGCGCACCTCCTTCATCGTCGGTTTCCCGGGTGAAACCGACGCCCAGTTTGCCAAGCTCCAAGAGTTCGTTGCCGCCGGGCACTTCGAGCGGGTTGGGGTGTTCCGTTACTCCCGTGAAGAAGGGACGCCGGCTGCCGAGATGCCGGACCAGATCCCGGAGCGGACCAAGCAATCACGTTACCGTAAGCTGATGAAGGCCCAGAGCCGAGTCTCGTTTCGCAAGAAC
This sequence comes from Desulfuromonadaceae bacterium, assembly GCA_003246035.1. The sequence goes on from QKBP01000112.1 coordinate 11,818, forward strand.
CGCGAACTGGTGGGTTGCATCGAGCCAGTGCTGGTCGAAGGGTACAGTGAAGAGACCGAGCTGCTGCTGCGGGGACGGAGCATCCGCCAGGCACCCGACGTCGATGGTCAGGTCTACATCACCGCCGGTCAGGCGAACGTTGGCGACATTGTCACCCTCAAGATTACCGATTCCTCGGAATACGACCTGATCGGCGAAATCGTCGAGGATCAGGGGTGAAGCGACGTCTGTTCATGCTCGCCCTGCTGCTGGTTGCCGCCGTGGTGGTACTGACCTGGTGGCGGGGGGGACGCTCACAGACTGTGGAACGCAGCCGCCTGGTCATGGGGACGCTGGTCAATATCCGGGCCAGCGGCCACGACCCCCTGGTCCTGCATGAGCTGATCGAAGAGGCCTTCGCCGAGATGACCCGGCTCGAAGGGGTAATGTCGTCACACCTGTCCGATTCGGAGATCTCTCGACTCGGGGAGGTCGCCGAAATGGAGGTCTCCGAAGATACCCGCCGGGTCCTGGAGAAGGGCCTGGAGGTGGCACGCCGCAGCCAGGGCGCCTTCGATCTGAACCTTGGAGAGCTGCTCTCACTCTGGGATTTTACCGGCGGAGGGCAGGTCCCCGACCCGGCCCGGATCGAGGCGGCGCTGCGGGATCTCGGCCCTGGAGCGCTGCATCTCGAAGGGCGCACTGTGCGCAAGCGTTCGGTGCAACTGAAGCCGGACCTGGGTGCGATCGCCAAGGGGTATGCCGTGGAGGCGGCGGCAGGCATCCTGCGCGATGAGCGGGTGCTAAGTGCCGCGGTGAACGCCGGAGGAGACATGGCACTGCTTGGGCATCCACCCGGGCGCGACTGGAAGATCGGAATCCGCCACCCAAGGCGCAGCAGTGAACTGCTGGCGACCCTCAACCTCGAGGGGGGCGCGGTGGTCACGTCAGGGGACTACGAGCGCTATTTCGAGCAGGACGGGGTGCGCTATCATCACCTGCTCGACCCGCGAACCGGATACCCGGCGCGTGACTGTCAGAGTGTGACCGTGACGGCCGACGACGCGACCCTGGCCGATGCACTGGCGACAGCGGCCTTCGTGCTCGGCCCGGAGCAAGGGGAACGGTTGCTCGAGGACTGGCCGGGGGTCGAGGGCCTGCTGGTGGCTGCCGACGGCAGCGTGCGGGTGACCAGCGGCCTGAAGGGGCGGATTACATGGCCGTGAACGGACTGTGGCAGGCGACGGGGTGGCTCGACCGATTCATTATCCTGCTGGTCCTGTCGCTTTCCCTGCTCGGGCTCTGGACCGTCATTGGCGCGGAAAAAGGCGGAGAGGTGATCATCGAGCAGGACGGCAAGGTGGTCTTTGCCTCACCGCTCGACCAGTCCACTCAAGCCGACATCGAGGGCCCGCTGGGGGTGACCCGCGTACGGATCAGCGAAGGGGTGGTCACGGTTGTCGAGGCGAGCTGTCCCGAGCGGCTCTGCATGGCCATGGGGTCGGTGGGACGTGCAGGCGAGGTCATCGCCTGCCTGCCCAACCGCATTCTGATTCGGGTCGTCGGCGGAGAGAAGGAACAGCGGTATGACCTGCTCAGCCAGTGAAAAGCTCCCCCTGCAGCTGGCCCGTCGGCGGGTCTACATGGCCCTGTTCACAGCCCTCGCCGTCGTCATGCACGCCGGGGAGGGGCTGCTCCCCTCGCCGGCACCGTGGTTCCGATTCGGTTTTGCCAACATCCTCGCGGTCACGGTTCTCTATCTCTACGGCCCCGGCGCCGCCTGGCGACTGAACCTGACGCGGATCGGCATCGGCGCCCTGATTCTCGGCAAGCTCTTTTCCCCGGGATTCATGCTTTCCCTGGGAGGGGGCGTCATGGCCCTGATCCTGATGACGGGGGGATGGTGGTTACTGCGCAGGGGGCTTGGTCCGGTCGGGGCCTCCGTGCTCGGGGCCACGGGGCACGCATGCGGGCAGTTTGGCGTGGCCTGGCTGGTCCTGCTCCGGCATGATGGCCTTTGGCAGCTGTTTCCCCTCTACCTGCTGTTCGCTCTGATGACCGGGGTGTTCAACGGCTGGTGCGCGGTTCTGCTGCTCGATTACCTGCGCCTGAGGGAGGATGAAGCATGAAAAGTACCTGGTTTGCGCTGGTCACGAGTGTCTTGCTGGGGGCTGCCGGGTGTGTATCGGTCAGCCCACCTTCCACCCTTCCGGTTGAGCCGGCACCAACGCCGCACGTCGATCTGAGGCAACTGGAGCAGCACCTGGGAGCCCTTCCGGGGGTGACGCTCGTTCTGCAGGAAGGTGAAATGCAGGCTCGCTACGATGGGGAAACCCTGTTCTCCCGGGGCGCGGCACTCCCTTTCCCCCGCGGCTCCGAACTGCTCGACCCGCTCGCCGAGTTGATGCGGGAGACGGCCATCGGGTTCTGGCGGCTGGAGGTGAGTGCCGATGCGGGAGAGGGGGAGGCCTATGATCGGGTCTTGGCAGAAAAGCGGCGGGAGATTCTGAATACTTATCTGGCCCGCCGTGGCCTGGTCAGCGAGCGCTTCGAGGTCGTCGTCGCCGAGTCCGGAGGGGTCCCCCTGAGTGTGATCTATCGACCTGCAGGGTCGAGCAGCTCTTCGGAGCTGAACGAATAGCATTGCCGACAGAACTCGCAACAGACCTCCAGGCGGGGCTCGTCAGGACCCAGCGGGTCCTTCTCGAGCAGCTGGCGAGCGATCCTGGCGACCTGCTGGCGTGAACAGCTGCAGCGGAAACGGGGCCATGATTCACTAACCACCTCGAAGGGGATCTCGGCGAAAACCTGTTCGAGGATGCCCCGTGGTGTGGTCCCATCGCGTAGCAGTTGGCTGACCGGGGGGAGAGTGCCCAGGCGCTCCTCGAGACGCAGCAGGGTGGCTTCGTCGCCGGGGGGCATAGCCTGGATCAGGAACCCCCCGGCCGACGCGACACGCCCCTCCTCGTCGAGTCCGACGCCCAAAGCGACACAGGAGGGGACCTGTTCGGAAATGGTCAGGTAGTAGGCGATATCCTCGGCGACTTCACTGGTATAGAGCTGCACGGTGCCGCGGTACGGTTCCTTGAGTCCGAGATCACGGGTCACGGTCAGGAACCCGGCACGACCAATCGCGCCGGGGACGTCGAAGCGACCGTCTCTGGGCGGAAGAGCTGCCTGTGGGTGACGGGCCGTAGCCCGCACGTAACCGGTCGCATCGGTTTCGGCGCAGAGCCGTTCCATAGTCCCGTTCCCCTCGATCGCCAGTGCCAGGCGCTGTCCGTCCTTGAGCAGGGCGCCGAGGAGGGTTGCGCCGCTGAGCAGTCGGCCGAGGGCCACGCTGCCGGTCGGGTCGCACTGCTGGAGCGCGCAAATCTCCTCGACAAGGGACGAGGTGTCCGCGGCCACGCCGCGCAACTGGCCGTCCTTGCTGACGATGCGGATCATCTGGTCTGGAGAAGGTCGATTCATGTCGGCTCCTGATCGGGGTGCGTCGCCGGTAAGGTAGCGCGAATCGCTTCGCATGCAAAGTGTTTACTTGTCTGACGTGAAAGGAGTACCTGTATGAAGATCATCCTGCCGGTTGCCGGGAAGGGGACCCGTCTTCGCCCGCACACCCACACCAAGGCCAAGTCGCTGGTGCAGGTGGCCGGAAAGACGGTTCTGCAACACATCGTCGAGCGGCTCGAGCCTCTCAAGGCGCACGAGTATATCTTTATCATTGACGAAAACGGTCAGCAGATCAGCGATTTCATGAGGGAGAAATTCCCCACCCTGCAGTGCAGCTACATTGTTCAGAAGGAGCGGCTCGGCCCGGCCCATGCCGTGGCGCTCGCGGCTCCAAGGATCGCCCCGGGGGACGACGTGCTGGTGGTCTTCAACGACACCATCTTCGTGGCCGACCTGACGCGTATCCCGGCTCTGAGCTGCGACTGTGACGGCCTGATCTACTCCAAGGAAGTGGAAGACTACCAGCGCTTCGGGGTGAACGTTCTGGACGGCGAGTACATCGTCGACATGGTCGAAAAACCCGACACCCCGGTATCGAAGCTGGCCCAGGTCGGACTTTATTACCTCAGGGATGCGAGCCGGTTCATGGAGTATCTGGAGCAGAGCATTTCCGGGGGAGACCAGGTCAAGGGGGAGTACTACCTCCCCGCCGTGTTCATGCGCATGATCCGTGACGGCCTGAAGTTCCGGGCCCCTGAAATTGACGCCTGGCTCGACTGCGGCAAACCGGAAACGCTGCTCGAAACCAACCGCTACCTGCTGCGTGGCCGCCACCACAACCATGGCGAAGTATCCAATTCCGTGCTGATCGAGCCGGTTCACCTTGCTCCCGGAGTCCGGGTGGTCAATTCGATCCTCGGCCCGAATGTCTCGGTCGCCGCGAACAGCTTGATCGAGAACAGTATCGTGCGCGAGTCGATCATCAACGTCGACAGCGAGGTCAAGGACATGCTCCTTGAGCAGACGCTGCTGGGGGATTCGGTGCGCCTGATCGGTACCCCGCGCCGGATGAGTATCGGCGACCATTCGCAGATCGAAATGGAAGGGTAACTTCCCGAGGTCCACATGGAGAATGTGCTTCCCTACCTCATCCCGCCACTTCTCGGTGCGCTGATCGGTTATCTGACCAACTACGTGGCGATCCGCATGCTGTTCCGTCCCTTGCGGGAGTGGCGCGTCGTGGGGGTCCGGGTGCCGTTGACCCCCGGGATCATACCGTCCAAGCGAGGTGAGTTGGCCCGGCGCATGGGGGAGATGGTCGGCAGCCACCTGCTGACCAGCGGAGATGTCGGAACGGCTCTGGCGCATCCCGGGTTCCGGCGCGAGCTGGAAGGGGCCGTGGCCGAGAAGTTCGGACGCCTGCTGGACCGGGAGCTCGGTACCCTTGAGAGCCTGGTCCCCGAGACGTTCCGGGCTCGATTCCGGGAGCTCGTGGAGCACCTCCAGTGGCGCCTCGGACGCGTGGTCTTCGGCTACCTCGAATCGGAGGAGTTTTCCCTCCAGTTGCGGGATTACCTGCGGCGCCAAGGGGACGCCCTGTTGGCCCGCGACCTCAGCAGCTATCTCGATGCGGATCGCTACACGCACTGGCGCGACCACCTAGAATGCCGACTCCAACGTTTGCTCTCATCGCCTCAAACGGGACGCGAAGTCGCACGTTTCGTCGAGGAGCGCCTCGAAGCGCTGCTCGGATCCGAACGCACCCTGCGTGAACTGGCTCCCGAGGACCTGATCCAGGTCGTGCATGCGCAGCTGGATCAGGAGATCCCACCGCTACTCGAGAAGCTGGGCGGTCTATTGTACGACCCGGCATTCCGGGCACGGCTGGTGAAAAAAGTGCGGGAAGGGATCGAGGCGTTTCTCGACTCGCTCGAAGGACTTTCGGGGCTGTTGGCAGGCTTCTTCAACATGGACAAGCTCTATGCCCGCCTGCCTGAGTTTCTCGATCGTGCCGGCGACGAGATCGCGCGCTGGCTGCGCGAGGAGCAGACTCAGAGGCAGGTCGGCAACCTGGTTCGTGAGCGCCTTGACAGCCTTCTCGACCAGCCGATCAACAGTTTCGTCGACAGACTCCCCTACGAAAAGGTGGCCGGGTTTAGGCGCTACCTGCGTGATCGGGCAGTAGATACCGTGGCCGCGCCGCGCACTGCGGAAGTGGCCGTGCAGGTTCTCGAGGAGATGATTGCACGGCTCAAGGATCGCAGCTTCGCCTCGCTGCTGGAGCGTGCACTCCCGGAGGGGAGCCTCGCACTGCTGCGCGAGGTGCTCGCCGAGCGTCTGCTCGCGACGCTCCGCTCGCCGACCGCCCGGGAGGCATTCGAACGGGTGGTGGCCGACAAGGTCGAGGCGTGGCTGTATCGTGCGCCGCTCGGCGCGCTGTCGGCGCGTCTCCCGGCAGATGTGCGGAAGGAGCTCCAGGCCGGAGCCTGCAGCCAGCTCGAGGAGCTCCTCCGCAAGGAAGTTCCTCCCTTGGTCGAAACCCTGAACGTAGCCCGCATCGTCGAAGAGAAGGTCAATTCCCTCGACCTGCTGCAGGTCGAAGGATTGCTGATGGGGATCATGAAGGAGCAGTTCAAGTACATCAACCTGTTCGGCGCGCTGCTCGGGTTTCTGATCGGTCTGCTGAACCTTCTGGCGCTGCGTCTGGTCTAGGCGTATTTCCGGGACGGCGTAGTTCGTGCGACCTGCCGGGCCTGTCGATGTCCCACAGGAGATGAAAATGGCGCAACAACAGCACCCGATCGGGGGGGGAGCCCAGGAGCGCTGGGCCCGTTCGATGCTCATCGTGACCGGACTGGTGGTGACGGTTGCGGGGATGCGCGCAATCGATACCCTGCTGGTCCCTTTTTTGCTGGCGATCTTCTGCGCGGTGATCTGTGCCCCCGGTCTATTCTGGCTGATGCGTCGCGGGATTCCCAAGGTCCTGGCCGTCGTGCTGGTCGTTGCCGGCCTGGTGCTCATTCTGCTCGCCTTTTCAACCGTGCTCGGAAGCTCTGTGGACGGTTTTTACAAGGCCCTTCCCGAATATCAGGCGCGCCTGCGTCAAGAGGCCGCAGGCGCCGTAGTCTGGCTGCAGGGTCACGGGATCGAGATCAGCGAGCAAGGCGTCCGGGAGCTGATCGACCCCGGTGCCGCCATGCGGCTTGCTGCCCGCATGCTCTCGGGGCTCGGGGGCGTCCTGACCAACTCCTTCCTGATTGTGATCAGCATGATTTTTATCCTGCTCGAGGCCTCCACGTTCAAGGCCAAGCTGCAACAGGCCTTCGGGGATGTGCACGAGCCCCTGCAGCAGTTTCAGCGTTTCGCCGAAGGGGTCAAGCGTTACATGTTGATCAAGGCGCTGGTGAGCTTCGGGACGGGGATGGTCGTGACGCTCTGGCTCGTTCTGCTCGGGGTCGATTTCCCCGTACTGTGGGGACTGCTGGCGTTTGTCCTCAACTTTGTACCAAACATCGGTTCGATCATCGCCGCGATGCCGGCCATCCTGATTGCGTTTCTTCAGCTTGGCACGGGGAGTGCCATGCTGGTCGCCGGGGGATATCTGGCCGTTAACCTGATCGCCGGCAACGTGGTTGAGCCGCGCTACATGGGGAGAGGGGTCGGCCTTTCGACTCTGGTGGTTTTCATCTCACTGGTGTTCTGGGGCTGGGTGTTCGGCCCGGTCGGCATGGTGCTTTCGGTACCGCTGACCATGACGGTCAAGCTGGCCCTGGAGAGCAACGAAGGCGGGCGCTGGCTGGCTGTACTGCTCGGGCCCGAACCGCCGGAGGCGCAGGAAGCGGAAGAGTCACCCTGAGCGGATAGGAGGTCCCGTGGTCAAACGCAAGACGATCCTGCTCGTCGATGACGTGCGGTTGTTACTTGAAGTCGGCAAATCCTACCTGAATCGTGAAGACTGCCAGGTCGTGGTTGCCCAGAACGGCAAGGAGGCACTCAAGACGGCTCTCGCGATCCGCCCTGATCTGGTGATCATGGTTGCCGACATGCCCGGAATGGATGGCGTCGCGTGCTGTCGAGCTCTCAAGCAGGAGGAACGGTTGAGGGAAGTTCCCGTGGTCCTGATCGCCGGCAGCGATCCCGGCAGCGTGGCGCGTTGCGCCGAGGCGGGGTGCGACGGGGTAGTTCGCCGGCCCGTCAGCAAGCGAAAGCTGCTCGACGCGGTGAGACGTCACCTACAGATAGTCGGGCGGAGCAAGCCGCGTGTTCCGGCCTGTCTGTTGATCCGCTACGGCGTCGAGAACCAGCTCGAACTGCACGATTACAGCATTAACCTCAGCCACGGTGGCTTGTTCATCGAGACCGACAAGATCCTTCCGGTGGAGACCCCCCTGACTCTCGAGTTCATTATCCCGGGGAGCACGGAGCCGCTTCTGTGCAAGGGGCGCGTGGCCTGGGTCAACCAGGCCGGGGATGCCGGACCGAACCGTGCGCTGCCAAGCGGCGTCGGAGTCGAGTTCTTCGATCTAGGGCACGATGATGTGGCGCGCCTGAAGGATTTTCTCCATGAAGAGGGAAAGAGGGGGGCGTAAGCCCAGGGTGCTCCCGACGAAACATCAAGGCCCTCCGCGGTTCGCGGAGGGCCTTGATGCGTTTTAGAAGTTCTCAAAGTCGCTGTCCGAAGGTTCGGGGCTTGGAAGCTTAGGCTGGACCTTCAACGGCTTGGCTTGCACCGGGCGTGATGCCCTGGCCGGGGGGGAGAGCGCGGGGCGCGACGCCGTATGGGCGATTCCGGTCTGGAAAAAAGCAACCATATCCTCGAGATGGCGCGACTGGGAGTTGAGTTCCTCGGCGGTCGACGCCATCTCCTCGGCCGCCGACGCGTTCTGCTGGATCACGGAGTCGAGCTGCTGGATAGCGTGGCTCATCTGAGCCGCTCCGGCATCCTGCTCGCGGCTGGCCGCCGCGATCTCCTGAACCAGTTCTGCTGTCTTCTGGATGTCGGGAACGATGCTTTCAAAGAGCCGCCCGGCTTGCTCGGCGACCTCGATACTGCCGGCGGAAAGCTCATTGATCTCGCCCGCAGCGAGTTGGCTGCGTTCCGCAAGTTTGCGCACTTCGGAGGCGACGACCGCAAAGCCTTTGCCCTGCTCTCCGGCACGGGCGGCTTCGATGGCGGCGTTCAGGGCCAGCAGGTTGGTCTGGCGGGCGATCTCCTCGATGATGAGAATTTTACTCGCGATCTCGTTCATGGCGCCAACCGTACGGACCACGGCTTCACCGCCGAGGCGGGCATTGTCGGCCGCCTGATTGGCGATCTTCTCCGTGGCCAGGGCGTTTTCGGAGTTCTGGCGGATGTTGGCGGTCATCTCCTGAATAGTCGCAGCGGTCTCTTCGACGGAGCTGGCCTGCTCGCTCGCTCCCTGGGAGAGGTGCTCTGATGAGGCGCTGAGAGCCTGACTGCCGGAGATTACGTTTTCGACAGCGGACTGGGTTTCCTGTACGACCTCGCGCAACTTGTGGGTCATGCGCGACAGCGACGCCATCAGCTCATCGCCATCTGAACGTTTGGCAACCGAGACGTTGAGGTTGCCACCGGCCATCTCCTTGGCGAGGTTGACGACCGAACGTTGCGAGGCGACCATGGTCTCCATGGCAGCGACCAGCTTGCCGGCTTCGTCGTTGCCGTGTCGGCCGAAATCGATGCGCGTATCCCCGACGGCCAGTTTTTCAGCGGCGACGAGGGCCGAGTTCAACGGCATGGTGATGGAGCGCGACACCCGCCAGACCATGATTCCGAGAACCAGCAGCAGGACGAGGCTGATGGCGACGAAGCCGATGAGCTGTTCCTGAAAGGATGCGGCGACGTCGTCAAGGTAAATCCCAGAGCCGATGATCCACCCCCAGGGGGCAAAACCCTTGACATAAGAGATCTTCGGAACCGGCTCGTTGAACCCCGGCTTGGGCCACAGGTAGTCGACGAAGCCGGCACCTTCCTTGCGGACCATGTTGGCAAACTCAACGAACAGGTGCTTACCGTTGGGGTCCTTGAAGCCGCTCAAGTCCTGGCCGTCAAGCTCAGGCTTGAAGGGGTGCATGACCATCACCGGGCCCATGTCGTTGATCCAGAAGTAATCGTTGGTCTCGTAGCGCATGGCCTTGAGGGCATTCATGGCCTGTTGCTTGGCCTCTCCCTCGTCCAGTTCCCCCTTTTGATAGAGGTCGTGGAAGTACTCCACCGTCGAGGTCGCCGTTTCGACCACGTGCCGCGTCTTGGTGTAGCGGTCCTCGAGCATGGTCTCGCGGTGCTTGTACAGGGAAAGGGTTGCGTCGAGAAGCAAGACGGCAAACGCGAGTGCCGCAATCAGTACCAGCTTGCGCTTGACCGTCACGTTGGTGAGGTCGAACATGGAACACCTCCTGCCGAGTCTTTGTGCGGATGCCGGAGGAGTTGTGATCTCCGGCAGTTAAAGACTGTTATTATTTCTACCCAAGACGTCCCTTGTGAAACAAAAAAGACCTTTAATAAAGAGGTCTTAGGTGGCAGAACAGCGTTATTCATTTGTCGCAATGGTACAGAGTTGCAAAAAAAAAGGCCAGCGATTTCTGCGCTGGCCCGACAATTTTTGGCATGCAGGATGAGTTGACTAATGCTTGAGGCGCTTCGACTCCCAGATGGTCGGTTCGACTTCGGCGCTGTAGCGGGCCACGAATTCGTCGTGCTCATCCTGGGAGAGGGTCAGGGTCCCTTCGGGGAGATTGATGCTGCGGGCGTTGTCTGTGATCAGGTGCTGGAACAGGTTTTCGGCATGTTGCCGGTCGGAGTGGCAATAGCGGATCAGGCGTGTCACCTTGTCGTCATCATTGGCCAAACGGGTCATGATCAGCCTCCTGAGCAATCGGTTTGCACGTTTTAAAGCCATACGCTTCAAGTTTATCTGCTTCTGGAGAGCCCGCAAGGTCGCTTGACATGCTCCTCGCCTTCTGGATTAATGGCCAAATGTCGAACATGAGAGATATAAAACCAAGGTCACCTCTCTGTCGAGTGGTGCTGAGTGTGGTGCTGCTTCTGATAGCGACGCCGGCATTCGCCTTCACCTCCCAGCAGCTTTTCGAACGGTACGGCGACAAGGTCGTGCAGGTGCGGATACTCGATCGCAGCAGCGGCCTCAAGGCCGGCTTCGGTTCCGGCTTCGTGGTCGCCGATAAGCTGGTGGCGACGAACTACCATGTCGTTGCCGATTTGCTGATGCGCCCCGAAGATTTTCGTGCCGAGTACCATCAGCGGGATGGCCACAGCGGTCCCCTTCAACTGGTGAGTGTCGATGTGATCAACGACCTCGCCCTTCTGGCGCCGGACGGAATCCAGGGGGAGCCGCTGGAATTGGCTCGGCGGACGCTGAAACAGGGCGAACGGGTCCACGCGCTCGGCAATCCCTTCGACCTCGGCCTGACCATCGTTGACGGCACGTACAACGGTCTCCAGGAGAAATCGCTGTACGAGAGGATTCACTACACCGGGTCGATCAATCCGGGGATGAGTGGAGGGCCGGCGCTGGACAGCCGTGGCCGGGTTATCGGGATCAACGTGGCGACCGCCGGCAACCAGGTGAGCTTCCTCGTGCCGGTTTCGCGGCTGCAGGAACTGCTGGACGCGGGACGAGACCTTGTCGAGCCCGAGCAACAACTCCAGGAGATCCGGCGCCAGTTGTTGGAGAACCAGGATCGCTATTTCGGGGAATTGCTTGCGGCGCCTTTCGAGAGAGTGACTCTCGGGGAGTTTACACTGCCGGGCGAGCTGGCCAGTTACGTGCACTGCTGGGGGAGCTCACGCAAAGGGGAAGAGCAGCTCTACGAGGTCAGCTACCAGGCCTGCGCGACCCAGGACGAGCTTTATCTCTCGGACGAGCTTTCGACCGGGACGATTGCCTTTCGGCACGAGCTTTATCGGGCCGGTGAGCTGGATGCGTTCCGCTTCTACAACCTGCTGGAAAGGCATGCACAGCAGGTTGCGTTCGGTTTTGGTGGCGAAGAAGAGGACCTGGGTCGGTTTGCCTGCTCCACCGAACTGCTCGAGATCGAGCCGATGTCCCTCAAGGCCGTGGTGTGCCTGCGGGGCTACCAGCGCTTCGAAGGGCTGTACGACCTGTACCTGTCGGCATTCAGCGTCCATCAGTCCGAGCAGTCACTGCACACCAGCCTGTCCCTGACCGGCGTCAGCTATGCCAATGCCCGGGCCTTCCTGGCCGCCTACCTGGAGAGTCTCTCATGGCAGCCGAGTCCCTGATGTCAGCGGTCGAGAGTCGTTCGGAGTCTCCGAGTGCGACCGGTTGGCTGGAGATCCTCGACCGGACCGGGAAGGTCGCACGGCGTTTCCCCGTCGGGATCGAGCCCGTGCGCATCGGCAGGGCCTACGACAACGATATCGTGCTGGACGACCCGTATGTCTGCCCGCACCATGTCCGTGCCACCTGGCACGAAGGTCTGCTCAGGGTGGCCGATGAGCAGAGCGTCAATGGAGTGTTTTTCGGCAAGCAGGAAACCCGTCTGGCCGAGGATCTGGTGGGCAATGACGGGCGTTTTCGCATCGGGCGCACGTTGATGCGTTTCAGGCGACACGACTGTCCACTCCCCGCCACCTGGGTCGATCGTCCTCTGCATGCGCCCTTGCGGCTGGTGGAGCGTCCCTGGGTGCTGGCCGGACTCTATCTTGGGGTCCTGGTCTATCAGGGGCTGGAATTCTTTTTCACCTCGACGACGAAGATCGATCAGGTCGGACTGGTGACCGAGATGGTCGCCCTGGCAGCGGTGGTCATCGGCTGGGCCGGGTTGTGGGCATTTCCCAGTCGGCTGCTGATGGGGCGCTGGAATTTTCTGATTCATTGCGGGATTGCTTCCTTTGCCATCGTGGCCCTTGGTGTGAGTGAAATCCTGATCGAGAACGTCGTCTACCTGCTCGACATCGACCCCGGTGCGACGGTTCTTATCCAAGGGGCGGAATGGCTGCTGCTGGCCGTCGCGCTCTATGCCCATCTCAGCTATCTGGTCGCGGCCCCCGCCGCACGCCTGATGCGCTGGGCTGGAGGAATTGCCCTTGGCCTGGCAGGGCTTGTCGGCCTGATCCAGTATCTCGAAGGCCAGGAGTTCTCTCCGCGCCCCGAGTACACCATGACGCTCAAGGCCCCCCTCTTTCGCGTTCAGGCCGGGGTCCTCCCCGAGGAGCTCTTGAGAGGACTGGATCAACTCCGGCAAGGGGCCGATGATGCGCTCAAGAAGGACGACCTGGAATAGCGATTGACATGGGTTTTCCATATATTCTATAAATTGCATAAAGACCTATAGGGAGCTTGCACATGAAAATTACGCAGACAGCACATCAGGCACTTACGCAGCTGCTCGGGGAGAATCCCGGAAAGATGCTGCGGGTCGTTTTCCAGGGATTTGGCTGAGGGGGCCCCCGTTTGGGGCTGGCTCTGGATGAGCCGGGTAAGGAAGAGAGCGTCGAGATCGACGGAATCAGCGTGCTGATGGATGAGCAGGTTAAGGCTTTTGCGGCCGGGCAGGTGATCGACTATATCGATGACCAACTGCGCGGCACGGGTTTCATCGTTCAGGCGGAGAGCGGCTGTTGCTAGCCGTTCCCTGTCGGAGACGTACAAGGGCCGCCCTTCAGGGCGGCCCTTTTTTATTCGAGAGTGTGTAGGTAGTTGAAGGGCAGGGTTCCGGGAATCTCCTGATCCTGGCGGAGCGCCTCCAGCACCTGCTTGCCGCGCGGCGAAAACGGTCCCAGATGGCTGAGGTCGAAGGTCAGGGTCGTGGCGCCCAGGCTCTGTAGCTCGAGCAAATGACCGCTCAGCGAGAAATCGCTCTCCGAGGAGAGGACGGTGAGGTTGTGTCGACGTTCAACCCGGTAGCTGTCGCCCCGGTCCGACACGAGCTGGGCGCGGGACGGGAGGGAGCGAATCTCGATCCGCGAGGTGATCAACGGAACCGGGGCATAGGCCGTGGTCCCCAGGGGGAGGCCGGTGTGCTGAGAGAACAGCGCGCTGAGATTGTCCCGGTCATCCTCGAGATAGGTCTCGGCACGCATGGCACCGAGTTCCTGCCAGGCCCTAGCGGCCTCGCTGTTGAGGGTGAAGAGCCGCCAGCTGCATTCGAGCTCGGCATCGGGGAACTTGGCGAACAGGGTGAAGTGACCGAGGTTGTTGAGACGAAAACGCTTCATCCCCTTGTGGAGGACGGCCTGGATCAGGTGCGCGGCGTCCTTTTCGCGCTCCCCAAGAAGAATCATCGGCACGTCCCAGATCACCCGCTCCCGATGGCGGGTCGAGCTGTGACGCGAGCCCAGATAGCCTTCCACGGTAGAGGCTTGCAGAGGGAGGATGACGTCATCGATAAAATCGTCACCGAGCACGTGGACATCCCGTCCGTCCCTAAGTACGCAGCGGCGCTTTAGGGCTCCGTGCTGCTGTGTCGTCGGCGACGGAGCGAGACTCTCGAGGGCGCTCTGCAGGTGCTCGTGCTGCTGCTGGTCGCGCCACTGACCGAGCACCTTCCCGAGTTGAGAAAAAAGTTCCCGCCGGACTTGCTTGAGACGGCTGGGTGGGATGACCACGGCCGGAAGGGGGGCGCAGGTGAACGTGCGGAGTACCAGAGGGACGTCCCCGCTGCGTGAAAAGACGTCGCGGAGAACCGACGCGTCCAGCGGCGCTTGCTCGGCCGGGTAGGTGGTGACGGGAAAAGAAAACGCATGCTGCTGTCCGGCACAGTCGGCCTGAAGCTGTAGGGTTTCCCCCTGCAGGGTGACGTGCAGGTC
>QKBP01000088.1 GCA_003246035.1 Desulfuromonadaceae bacterium
GCTCGATCCGGTCGCCATGGCCTACGGATTCCGCGAGGAGATAGTCCGGGATTTCCGACGCCAGCTGGTCGCTTCCGGGTTTGTCGAGTCCGATGCGATGGACGCTGAAGGTGACTGGTGGGAGATTCTCGAAGGGGTTGGCGCAGACGAACTGGCCTACGAAGCGAGTACCTCCGGAACGGAAGCGCCCACCGACGAGATTAAAACCGCCGCTTCGGAAATCCAGGACCACGAAACAGCCGTTTCGGTATCCACGCCACCATCCGATGTCGTGGTGCCGGAACTGGCAACGACTGCTCCCGACATCCCGGATGATCACGACGATGAATTGGCCGGCGGCGCTGCTGTTCTTCCTCCCCTCGAAGAGCCTCCTGCCGGTGAAATGAGCGAGGATTTAGATGCCGAACCTCTCGGTGAGGAGTCAACTCCTGTCCGGGAAGTCCGACCGAGTGAAACCTCGGTCATGACCGAGGCGAATCTCGACGACGCTCTTTCGGAGATGTCACCCGAGCTGTTCGACGGGGAAGGTCTAACCGGAGTGAGCGTGGATGTTCCTCCTGATGAGAATGGCGAGGCGTTGAACGAGGGGGAGATCAGTCTCCATGACGAGCAGCCGGAACCCGAAGTGACTCCGGACCTAGGCGAAGAATGGGGAGGGGACATCTCTGGACTGGAAATGGGCGTCACGGAGCCACCTGCCTCATCCGAAACGTTCGGCGATTCGATGGCGGACGATGCGCCTTTCGGTGTGTTGGCCACCGAGCTCCAAGAGAGAACGGATGATGGCGAGGTTCCTCAAGATGTCCCTTTGGCTCAGGACCCTGATGTTACCTCGGTCCTCACTCGGACTGGGCAAGAGAGTGAGGACCGAGTCACAGCGTACCCGGAGCGGGCGCCTCGTCCCGATAAGACCTCACGCCGCTCGTTTGAAGAAGTCGTTGAGGATGGTGTCGATTTTGTGGCTGATGACGGGGAGTCCATTCACGAAGACGCCCCGCTAATCCCCGAAGAGACGGGGGCGCGGTTCGAACCGGAGTCCGAAATCGAGGATGCCGGTGAGCCTGCCCAGCTCGAGGATGACCACCTGTTCGCAGAGGCCTTTGCTGTAGATGACGGCGTGATCGCGACGCAGGAAGTGCCTCTGATGCCCGGGAACACCCCTGATGCGTCTTCACCGGACGAGCCCGGGATTGCAGCCGAGGAGTCTGCCCATGACTCACGTCGCCATGCCGTCTGGTCACATGCCGCCAGGAGTCTACCGGAGCCTCAGCCCGCGCCCCACGTGCAGCATGAACCGAAGGAGAAATCCCGAAAAGCGCGCCGGCCTAAGCAGGTCGATCTGCTGGTCCTGCTTCTCCTGCTGTTGCTGGGCTGGTGGATGTACACCACCTACATGGGGCCCGGTGTCCCCGAAGTTCCCGCTCCCGAGTCCTCCCGCCGTAATGTTCCGGCTCAGACCGCGCCTCTCCCTCCTGCGGCGGAGGAGACCGGGGTCGCTGCCGAACCCCGGGTCCCGCTTGAGGCCGGCGATGCCAGCCTCGGAAAGCTGGAGCAGGAAGAACTTACGATTGTGATCCCTGCCGAACTGTTGAAGGATGATCTCCGCGATGAGGACCTGGTCGTGACCATCAAGTGGGGCGACACCCTGTGGGAACTGGCGGAGCGCTACACGGGCAATCCCTGGAACTACCGTCAAATTGCGCATGAGAACAACATCCGCAATCCGAACCTGATCTTTCCTCGCCAAAAACTGAACATCCGCACCGAGAAATAGAGCTCTTCGGGGCTTGCCGCTGACGGCAAGTTTCGCTACCATCGCGTTTACCTGTTGTGATGTCGTCTTTCAATCGATGGAGGGGAACGTGGCTGTTAATCTGCGCAAGCTTGGCGAGGTCCTCAAAGACGCCGGGATCATCGACGACTACCAGCTCCAGTCGGCACTGTCCTACCAGCGCAACTGGGGTGGACGTCTCGGTTCCTGCCTGATCCGTCTCGGTTACCTCAATGAAGAGAAGCTGGCGGACGTCCTTGCCAGCCAGTATCACCTCAAAAAGATCGACCTCTCCTCGATTCAGATTAACGACGAAGCGTTGCAGGCGCTCTCCGCGTCCACTGCGCGTAAATACCAGGTCATGCCGGTCTCTCTCGAAAAGAAGGGCGGGGGGCGCACTCTGCGGGTGGCCCTGGCTGATCCGACCAACCTGCACGCGATCGACGACCTGCAGTTTATCAGCGGCTGCGCCATCGAGACGTTCATTGCCACCGAATCGACCATCGCAGCCGCGATCGAGCGTTACTACGAGATCCCTCCGGCCGTGATCATCGAAGACCTGGTGGCCCTCACGGAAGGTGAGCGCCCGTCCGTTTCGGAGGGGGGCGCAGCCGAAGGGGATCGCCTGCTGCGGCTCATACGTATCCTTCACGCCAAGAAGATCCTGGATGACAATGACCTCGACAGCCTCCTCGACTGAACGCCGTACCCCACGCACGCGCTTGTTCTTTCGCGACGTGGTCTGGCAACGGCTGCGCGGCAATCGCCTGGCCGTGGCCGGAGCCCTGATCGTGGCGGCCATGTTCGTCGTTGCCCTGTTGGCACCTTTGCTGGCCAGGGATCCCGCGGCCATCGACATCTCCAAACGCCTGCTGGCACCCAGTTTTGGTCACTGGATGGGGACCGACGATCTGGGTCGTGATGTCCTGTCGCGGATCATGTACGGTGCGCGCATCTCCCTGCTGGTCGGGTTCGTATCGGTCGGGATCGCCTCACTGATTGGGATCCTCCTCGGGGCCCTGGCCGGCTACTACCGTGGCTGGGTCGATGCCGTGATCATGCGCTTCGTCGATATCATGCTCTGCTTCCCGTCATTTTTTCTGATCCTTGCGGTGATTGCCTTTCTCGAGCCTTCGATCTGGAACATCATGGCCATTATCGGCATGACGGGCTGGATGGGGGTGGCGCGCCTGGTCCGGGCGGAATTCCTGTCGCTGCGGGAGCGCGATTTCGTCCTGGCCGCTCGAGCTCTCGGGGCCAGCGACGGACGTATCATCCTGCGCCACATCCTGCCCAATGCGCTTTCGCCTGTGCTCGTATCGGCCACTCTGGGCGTCGCCGGGGCGATCCTTACCGAGAGCGCGCTGTCGTTCCTCGGCATCGGCGTGCAGCCTCCGACCCCCTCGTGGGGGAATATGCTGATCAACGGCAAACAGACCTTGGGTGAGGCCTGGTGGCTCTCGGCTTTTCCGGGGCTGGCCATCCTGGTCACGGTGCTGGGGTATAATCTCCTTGGCGAAGGGATTCGCGATGCCCTCGATCCCCGTCAGCAGGATTGAACCCCTTGTCCCGTTATCCTTCTTCACCGATTGAGCTCCTTAAAGCCCGTTTCGCATGGCTGTGCAGAGGTGACTTTTCGTCCATCTTCGCGTCGTACCATGCCGATGCGCGCTTTTACGAACTTTTCCCCACGCAGGAGGACTACCAGAGGTTCGCCGAAGAGCATGACCTTGCTTCACTGAAACTCGAGCGACTCGAGGTCATTGACCAACAGGTTCGAGGAACTCTGGCGCGGGTGCTGACCTACCAGGAGTACACCATCCACGACGAGCGTCATCGCTACCTCGACATCACCTCCTTTCGCCGCCAGGACGGTGTCTGGCAGGTCCTCTCAGGCAAGAGGGTCGACGCCGCACCGTACGACGATTACTCCGGCATCGTCTGGGAGACGGTCGATCAGCACCCCGACGCCGTAACGTATTGAAGGGCTGCGCGGATGAAAGTCATTACCTCCTCGGAACTCGACCAGCTCAGTGATCTGGCCCGCGGCACGAAACGCCTGCGCTGCAATCTCAATCTCCATGCGAGCTACGACGATCCCTGCCAGAGGCTGTTCAACGCGGTCGAGCCCGGAACCTATATCCGTCCACATCGTCACACCGATCCGCCCAAACCGGAAACCTTCGTGCTGATCCGCGGGAGACTTGCGATTCTGATCTTCAACGACGATGGCGAAGTGACCGAGTCAATTCTTCTCGATCAGCGCGAGGAGATCATCGCCGTCGACGTCCCGCAGGGCATCTGGCATACGGCCCTGTCTCTGTCCCCCGGGACGATTTTCTTCGAGACCAAGCCGGGGCCCTACATGCCCCTGAGTGACAAGGACTTCGCGCCGTGGGCGCCCGCCGAGGGTGATCCGGCGGTAGATGCGTTCCTCGCCGAGCTGTACCTCTCCGGACCAGGAACGGAGGGTGGAGATGCCTGAGCTCCCGGAGGTTGAAACCACCCGACGCGGGGTCGAACCGCTGTTGGTCGGGCACCACATATTGGGCGTCACGGTGCGTCAACCCCGGTTGCGCAGGCCGGTTCCGGACGATCTCTCCCCGAAGCTCACCGCGGCACGCATCGAAGCGGTACGGCGTCGGGCCAAGTACCTGATCGTCGATACCACGGCCGGCAGCCTGTTGGTTCATCTGGGCATGTCGGGGAGCCTCAGGGTTGTTCCCCGGCAGATGCCTCCCCTCAAGCACGATCATGTCGACATCCTGCTCGACCATGGACAGGTCCTGCGCTATCGGGATCCGCGCCGGTTCGGCCTGATGGTGTGGGCAGGGGCTGCCCCCCTGGAGCACCCGCTGCTGGCAGCACTCGGTCCCGAGCCGCTCGAGGAGGGATTCAGCGGCGAATGGTTGGCTCGATGTGCCGCAGGTCGGCGGCTCGCAGTCAAGCCGTTTCTGATGGATCAGAAGACGGTGGTCGGCGTCGGAAATATTTATGCGAGCGAGGCTCTGTTTCTTGCCGGAATTCATCCTGCCCGTTCTGCCGGAAGGGTTTCGGTCGAACGCTACACGCGCCTTGCCGAGGCGGTCAAAAGGGTCCTGAAACAGGCGATCCGGGAGGGGGGGACGACCCTGCGGGATTTTGCCGGGGCTGACGGCCAGCCCGGCTATTTCAGCCAGTCGCTTCAGGTGTACGGGCGCACCGGAGAAGCCTGTCCCGTCTGTGACGGGGTGGTCCGTTGTCGCGTTATCGGACAGCGTGCAAGTTACTTCTGCCCGCAGTGTCAACATTAGGGGAGGGGGCGTGGAAGGATATACCTTTCACTTTGAGCTCATTGTTCGAGCGACGGATCTCAACTACGGAGGCCACGTCGGCAATTCTCGGGTGCTCGATTATTTCCAGGAAGCGCGTCTCGCCTATCTCGAGGCCATCGGGGGGTTCAGCGAGCTCGATATCGGCGGTCCGGGCCTGATTTTGCCCGAGGCCCACGTGGCCTACCTCAAGGAGATGTTCGCTGGGGACGTCCTGTCGATAGGCGTCCGTGCCTGCGAAATCGGCAACTCGTCCTTTCGGCTCGAGTACCGGATCGAACGTGACGGTATCGTCGCCGCGGAAGGGTATACCGGCCTGGTTGCGTTCAATTATGAACGGCGCAAACCCGTTCGCCTGCCCGATGGGTTTCGTCAGGCCATCATGGCGGATGGGGACTGCCGGCCATAAAAAAAAGCCCGTATCGTCGGATACGGGCTTTTTGATGTTCGTAGCTGGATGGATCAGGCTGGCCAGGAGAGAGCCCCCTTGCGACAGACGTTCACACAGTCCGAACACTTGAGGCAGTCGCGCTCGGCAAGAACGCCGGCGTGCTTGTGACTTGGGATGTCGAAGCTGAAAGGGCAATTCTCGCCGCAGGAATTGCATTCCTCACAATAATCGGCGATCTGCAGCTTGTATTTGCCGCCTCCGATCGCCGCCGAGAGGGTTCCCATCGGACAGACCAGACACCAGGCACGGGCCTTGAATGCGAGTCCGAGGAACAGGGCGATAACCGTCGTGACTGTGCACATGGTCCAGAAAACAAAACCCCAGTGCAGCGGATCACTCGGATTGAGCGAGATTTGCCAGGTCATACCGGCCATCAGCAAGGTGAATACGCTCCAGCGCAAAGGCGGGCTGAAGAGCTGACGGGGGAGGGGTCTTTCACCACCGAGACCCCAGAAAAAGGTGTCGAGAAAACTACCGCGGGCACACAGATTTCCGCAGATGTAGCGGCCGTGAGTGAAGGCGCCAGCAAACCCGAGCCCCATGGTCAGAGGGACCATGTAGCCGAGAAGGGGGTATTTCCAGCCGATGGAGACCACCACGATCAGGATCAGACCCAGCAGCCACTGAAAAAGGGTGCGCGCGGGACGAAGAGGACCTTCGGTAACAGCTGCCACCTGAGTTGTCATGGGTTTTACCTTCCTGAGCGTACGACCTTAATTAATATCGAAAAAGGTATATATTATTATTTGAGTATATGGCAATAGAAAAATGATGTGACGCATCCAATGATAAGTGAGCGAATGTGATCTTGCGCCTTCGAGTTTTTTGCTGCTTGTATGTGACACGACATGCCGCTACGCTTAAGCACCTTCTCGGTACAAACGAGACAACACCCTGATGGTGACAGCATGCAGATCAGCGATTTTCGGAGTGATACCGTCACACAACCCACGCCGGCCATGCGCGAATGTATGGCATCCGCGATGGTCGGTGACGACGTCTATGCCGAGGACCCTACCGTCAACCGTCTCGAAGCTGTGGCGGCTGAACGTCTCGGCAAAGAAGCGGCGCTCTGGCTCTGCACAGGGACCCAGGCTAACCTGGCGGCCCTGCTCAGTCACTGCCAGCGCGGCGACGAGTACATCGTCGGCCAGCAGGGGCACTGCTACCGCTTCGAGGGCGGAGGGGCCGCCGTCCTTGGCGGGATTCAACCGCAGCCGCTGTCGTTCGCCCCTGACGGCTCTCTTGACCTTGACGATATCGTCAGCGTCATCAAGCCCCCGGACCCACATTTCGCACACACTCGCCTGGTCTGTGTCGAGAATACCCAGGCCGGGCGTGTTCTGTCCGTGGAGTATCTGCGCGCGTTACGAAAACTGTGTGACGCGCGCGGACTGGCTCTCCATCTTGATGGCGCCCGACTCTGTAACGCGGTCGTGGCCAGCGGTACGAATCTCGCCAGCTACGCGTCCTGTTGCGACAGTCTGACACTCTGTCTTTCCAAGGGTCTGGGGGCCCCTGCCGGAACGATCCTTGCCGGGGGACGGGATTTCATCGGCGCAGCCCGTCGTTGGCGCAAGGTTCTCGGCGGAGGACTGCGGCAGGCCGGCATCCTGGCGGCGGCGGGTCTTCACGCCCTGGATCATCACGTCGAGCGGCTCGTCGGAGACCATCATCTCGCCTCGTACCTGGCGAAC
>QKBP01000075.1 GCA_003246035.1 Desulfuromonadaceae bacterium
ACGTTGAGCGCGTCGAGCCCCGGACCGCGCTGCAGCTGGTCGAGGTGCAGCGTGCGCTTCCACGCGAGCTGCTCGGCGTACGCGAGGTGCTGCCACTGGCAGCCTCCGCAGCGCCCGAACAGGGAGCAGCGCGGCTCGACCCGCCCCGGACCGGGCTCGAGCAGTTCGAGGAGCTGCGCCTCGAGGTAGCGTTTGTGTTCGCGAACCACATTACAGCGCACCCGATCGCCAGGCGCGGTGAACGGAACGAAGACCGCCAACCCCTGGTGGCGGCCAAGACCGCGCCCTCCGAAGGCGAGTGTATCGATGGTAAGTTCGAGGATCACGTCGACAGGGAGAAACCGCCGCTGCGTTGAGCGAGCTGGCGGGCCACGTAGCGGCGTACGAAGTCGGGGTGTTCAAGATAGTCGGCCGAGCTGGCGAGGAAATCGCTCACCAGTCCGTTGCGGACCCCGTCGACGTCGGCGCCGGAGACCCCCATCCGCTCGAGCGCGCGCTTGAAGGCGAGGCTGTCGCCGAACAGCGCGCGGGCCCGCATCAGGTCGGGGTGCTGCTCGTCGCCGGCGAAGAACCGGGCGACCAGCGGGATGCTGCAGCGGACCTCGACCCTGACCCGGTGGTAATCGCCGAAATAACGGTTGCTCAGGTCGAAAAGCTCCAGTTCGAGTCCGTTGGTTAAAGGGACGACACGGAAGGGGGTCATGGGACATCTCCATCGTTGCGCTGCCGGGTGAGCCGTCTGCGCTCCCCTTCCAACCAGTCGATACGACTCCACAGGCCCTGCAGGATCTTGACTTCGCGGCGGTCGAGGGTGGTGCGCCCGAACAGCCGCCTGAAGGCGCGCAGAATATGGTCGGGGTTCTGCGGGTCGAGGTACTCGATCTCGGTCAGGGTGCGGCGCATGTGAAGGTACATGTTCTCGAGTTCGTCGCTGCTCGCCGGCGGATCCCCCTTCGGGGTGTCGGCGGAAACCGCGTCGAGATCACGCGCCAGGGCGTGCAGGCAGAGGACCACGGACGCGGCGAGGTTCATCGAGGGGAGCTCGTCGCGGGTCGGGATGGTCATCAGCAGCTGGCAGAGGTCGAGCTCGCTGGTCAGCAGCCCCTTGTCCTCGCGCCCGAACACCAGCGCCACCTCTTCTCCGGCCGCCGGCGCGAGCGACTCGGCGAGCTGCTCCGGGGCAATAAAGTCCTCGCGGTACTTGCCGAAACGTCGCGTCGTGCCGACCGCAAGGCGGCAACCCGACAGCGCCTCGGGGAGATCGGCACAGACCTGCGCCTGTTCGAGGAGCGGCGCGGCGCGCACCGCCATCTTGCGGGCCTCGTCGCCAAGGTGATCGACCTGGGGGTTGACCAGCAGCAGGCGGCTGAAGCCGAAGTTCATCATCGCCCTTGCCACCGACCCGATGTTGCGGTCTCCCTGGGGTTCGACCAGGATAACCCGGACGCGTTCCAGTGTGGGGGTTTGGGGGTTATCGTGCATCTATCCAAGATCTCCATACGTGTGCTGCACCAGCGCCGCGGCCACGATCGCAGCGGTCTCGGTACGCAGGATGCGGCTGCCGAGCGAGACCGGGAGGAACCCGGACGCGATAATCGCGTCGAGCTCTCCCGGGTCGAACCCTCCCTCTGGACCGACCAGCAGGACGACCCGTTGCGGACGCTCCGTCTCGAGCACCTCGCCGAGCCGCCAGGGGGCTCCCCCCTCCTTGAGGACCAGGCGCAGGTCACAGTCGGCCACCAGCGCCAGCGCGTCATCCAGTTCGAGCACCGGCATCAGTTCGGGGAGCTCGGCCCGGCGGCACTGGCGCGCGGCCCGCAGGACCACCTCGGGCCAGCGGTGCGACTTCTTCTGGCCGGCGTCCCGCTCGGCGAGCGTGATCGAATGGCGGGTCACGCAGGGGGCGATACGCTGCACGCCGAGTTCCGTCAGCTTCTGCAGGACCAACTCGAAGCGTTCCCGCTGCGGCAACCCCTGCAGCACGCTCAGGTGCACGGGACTCTCCGCCGGTCCCGTGAGCTCTTCGAACGGAACCGCGAGCAGCACCTGCTCGTCGCGGACCAGGCGGGCCCGGTAGTAATCGTTAACCGGGCCGCAGAGGGTGATGATCTCTCCCGGGCGGGCCTGCCAGCTCCGGAGCGCGGCGCAGGCGCTCGCATCGAGGGGCAGCGGCTGTTCGAGGACGGGGCGTTCAGGGATGCGGATCCGGCTTGCCGGGCCGCCGTTATTGATGCATGCCGACATCGAAGCCGGCCTCCCGGCATGCCGCGTAGCGCTGCCGCGACGCCTCGGCGAGGGCGTCATCGTAGAGCTCGGCGAAGTCGTAGACGGTCTTGAACTGACGCATGAAGGAGACGCTGCACGGCTTCCCCATGACCAGCACGCCGGCGCCGTTGGGGTTGTGCTCCGCGGTCACGATCGCCACCGGCTCCTCCAGGCAGTCGACCGCACCGTTGTCGAAGCAGTGCGGCACGAAGGAGCCCTTTTTCCAGGTCCACATGAACTGGTCGAGGGTCACGCCCTGGTTCTCGTCGTTGACGGTGATCAGCACCCGCTCGCCCCCGGAGACGAACTCTTCGGCGAGTTCGCACAGGTGACGGGCCTTTTCTGGTTTACGGAGCTTGATGAAGGCAACCCTGGTCTTCGCCATCCCTGCTCCTTCAGGCGACCGAGGCCGCACCGAGATCGATGGCCTGCTCGTTCAGCGGGATGAAGCGGTGGTTGCGCTCCGGAAGCACGTCCTTGAGCGCCGACTTGAGAGTCGCGAGGCTGACCGCGCCGGTCTTCTGCGCGTAGGCTCCGACCGAGATCATGTTGACCAGGCGGGCGTCGCCGAGCTTGTGGGCCATCTCGTTGAGCGGCAGGCGCAGGTAATCGAGGTCGGTCCGCGCCCCCTCCCGCTCCACGACCAGCGAGGTGTTGATCAGGCAGAAACCTCCGCTCTTCACGCGATCGAGGTAAAGGTCGTAGGAACCCTGGTTGAGGATCAGCGCCGAGGTCGGTGAACCGACCACCGGCGAGCCGACCTCCCGATCGGAGATGTTGATGGTGCAGTTGGCCGCGCCACCGCGCTTCTCGACCCCGTAGGACGGATAATAGCTGACGTTCTTCCCCTCGCGGATCCCGGCGTAGGCGAGCAGGTTACCGATCAGCATGATCCCCTGTCCGCCGAAGCCGGTCATATACACGTTGAAATCCATGCGTGGCCTCTACTCTTTAAACGTGCCGAGTTGAAAATACGGGATCATCTCCTCACCGACCCGCGCGTTGGCATCGAGCGGGTTCATCCCCCAGTTGGTCGGGCAGGCGGCGAGCACTTCGACGAAGGCGAACTTCCCCTCTTCCACCTGCAGGCCGAAGGCCTTGTCGATCGCCTTGCCGGCGGCACGGATGTTCTTGGGGTCGTTGACCGCCACACGCACCGAGAAGGCGGCGCCGTCGAGCTGGGCGATGACCTCGGCCATACGGATCGGGTAGCCGTCGCTGGCGACGTTCCGGCCATTGACGCTGGTCACGGTGCGCTGTCCCGGCAGGGTGGTCGGGGCCATCTGGCCGCCGGTCATGCCGTAAGTGGTGTTGTTGACGAAGATCACCGTCATCCCCTCGCCGCGGTTGGCGGCATGGATGATCTCGCTGGTGCCGATCGCCGCCAGGTCTCCGTCCCCCTGATAGGTGAACACGGTTCTGTCGGGACGGGCGCGCTTGACCCCCGTAGCGACTGCCGGCGCACGGCCGTGCGGGGCCTCGACCACGTCGATGTCGAAGTAGCCGTAGAGGAACACGCTGCACCCCACCGAGGCGACCCCGATGGTGGTCTCCTGAACCCCGTGGCGGTCGATCGCCTCGGCGACCAGGCGGTGGATCAGGCCGTGCTGACAGCCCGGGCAGAAGTGGGTCTGCACGTCCTTGAGGGACTTCGGATAAGCGAACACCGGTTTCATCACGGTCATGCCGCACCTCCCACGCGCGCGCGGATCTGCTCGAAGAGCTCCTCGGGGGTCGGCAGCGAGCCGGTCCCCGGGGGACGTCCGTAGAACTCGACCCGGGTCCCCTCGGCCACCGCGAGGCGCACGTCCTCGACCATCTGGCCGGTATTCAGCTCGATGCACAGCACCCGGCCGCAGCGGGTGGTGGCCTCAGCAAAGGCCTTTTCGGGGAAGGGATAGAGGGTGATCGGACGGAGCAGGCCGACCTTGAGGCCGGCTGCGCGGGCCATGCGCACCGCGCTCTTGGCGATCCGCGCCGCGCTGCCGAAGGCCGTGACCACCAGTTCGGCGTCCTCAAGATGCAGCCCCTCGTGGCGCTGTTCGTGGGCGCAGAGCTCCTGGTAGCGGCGGTGGAGCTTCCAGTTGTGCTCTTCCAGTTCCCCCTCGCCGAGATACAGTGACTTGACGATCCGCTGGTCGGCGCGCCCGAGCTTGCCGGTCACCGCCCAGTCCTTGGACGGCAGTTCGGTCTGCGGGCGGGGTTTCGGGATCAGGGCCTCCTTCATCTGGCCGATCACCGAGTCGGCCAGCAGCAGCGCCGGCGTACGGTAAAGGTCGGAGAGGTCGAAGGCGAGCATCGCCAGGTCGTACATCTCCTGCACCGAATCGGGGGCGACCACGATCACCCGGTAGCCGCCATGTCCGCCGGTCTTGACCGACTGAAAGTAGTCGGCCTGGGAGGCATCGATCCCGCCGAGGCCGGGGCCGGAGCGGCAGATGTTGACGATCAGGCCCGGAAGTTCGCTGCCGGCCATGTAGGAGATCCCCTCCTGCTTGAGGGAGATCCCGGGGCTCGACGAGGAGGTCATCGCCCGCTCGCCGCAGGCGCTGGCGCCGAGGAGCATATTGATCGAGGCGATCTCGCTCTCGGCCTGCAGGAACACACCCCCCGCCTTGGGGAGTTCGCGCGACATGTACTCGGGAATTTCGCTCTGCGGAGTGATCGGGTAGCCGAAGTAGTACTTGCATCCGGCGGCGATGGCACCCATGGCAACCGCCGCGTTGCCGCTGACCAGGAGCCGTTCGCTCATGCGTCCTCCTTGACTTCGCGATAGACTGTAATCGCCACGTCCGGGCACATCTGGGCGCACAGGGCGCAGGAAGTGCACGCCTCGAGGTCCTCGGCCGAGATGTTCGCAGGGAGGAAGCCGAGGCGGTTCATCGTGTCGCTCAGCTTGACCAGCCGCTTGGGACAGACCGTGGTGCACAGTGCGCACCCCTTGCAGCGTTCTTCGTCGATAACCAGCTTGGGCATGACCGTTCTCCCTGGGTCCATGGGAATGGAGTGTGGCGAAAGTAACAAATGGAGGGGTTCCCGTCAACGTCTAAGCCCGTAAAGTCTTTGACACGCCGGTGTCAGTCGCTAAAATAGAAACGTCGATCTTTCGGAGGGTTACGATGAAATCTATCCATTGGCCGGTGTTCGTTTCGTTCCTGCTGCTCCTGTGCAGCGGCTGCACGCACGTCATCTCGACCGAGGGTCGCGCGAAGGTCGACCGCGAGGTCGCCTTAAGCGAGGTCTTCGCAGAACCCGCCGCTCATCTGGGCACCCGCCTGCTGACTGGCGGGCTGATCCTTTCGGCCAGCGAGGACGAGATGACCTCGACCCTCGAGGTGCTGGTCTTTCGCCTCGACCGCGGCGGCGAACCGATCGACATCGACCCCGACGGAGCACGATTCCTGGCCCGGACCGCCGACAAGCTCGACCCCGAGCGTTACGTTCCCGGGCAGCTCGTCACCCTCACCGGCACCGTAGCCGGGAGCGAGGACGTCGAACTGCCGGGGCGCGTCTACACCTTCCCGCTGCTGCTGATCCACGAGATCCATCTCTGGGAGGAGCCGTTCCGACGCGGCCTGCTCCCCGGCCAAGACCCCCGTGCGCCGTTCTACGAACGCCCGGAGCAGCTCGAGGGGCACGAGAACCCCTACGACCCGGGCTACGCCCCCTATCCCTACACGCCTTACTACTACCGCGTCCGATAGGCCCACAGCCGTGGTCCCCCTGGCCGACGACGCTCCCCGCCGCCTGACCATACGTGTCGATGCCGGATTGCGCTTCCTGATGGCCAAGGATCTGCGCGACGAGGACGCTTTCGACCACGTCATCCACCGTCGGGCGGCGCTCAAGGACGTGGTTGAGTCGCTCGGCATCCCGCACACCGAAATCGGAGCCCTGCGCGTCGCGGGACGGGAGGTCGGCTTCTTCCACCCGGTCGCCGACGGCGAGACCATCGCAGTTGCCGGCGTCGTCCCGCCCTGTGACGTCACCCGCCCCACCCTGCTCCGCCCTGCGCCACTCCCGTCGGCCCGTTTCCTGGTCGATTTGAACGTCGCTCGGCTCGCAAAGCTGCTGCGTCTCGCAGGATTCGACGCGGCCCACAACCCGGATTGGCACGACCACGAACTGGCCCGGCGCAGCGCCGAGGAGCGGCGCATTCTGCTGACCCGCGACCGCGCACTGCTGCGCCACGGCTGCATCGCGTTCGGCCATCTGGTGCGCGCCGCATCGCCGCGGGCGCAGCTCGCCGAGGTGCTCTCCCAGTACGGGTTGGGCAAAGATAGTCGTCCCTTCAGCCGCTGCCTGCGCTGCAACGGGGTCCTCGAGACGGTCGACAAGCTGACCGTGCTGGACCGTCTCGAGCCGCTCACGCGCCGGTACTACGAGCGCTTTTACCAGTGCCAGACATGCAGGCAGATCTACTGGGAAGGGAGCCACAAGGAGGGTCTGAAGAGGCTCCTGGAGGAGGCTCTGAAAGGTGTGACTAATTGACGCGGCGGATCCCCAGGGCGCGATCGTAAGTCGCCGGGTCGAAGCCGCGGACCTTGACGTCTCCGATGATCGCCAACGGAATACCCGTACCGTTGTCGTAACGCCGCCGGATCTCCCTCGCCCGGGGGGTCTTCTCCATGTCGTACTCGGTGTACGGGATGCGCAGAGCGTTCAGGTACTGCTTGGCCTTGACGCAGTAGGGGCACCAGCTGGTGGTGAAGAGCTCCACCTTCGGCAGACGGCTCGGCTTCACTACTCGCCCTTCCTGGGGCTGGGCTGCACGCGGTGTCCCTGAAGCGGTAGAGGCTGAAGCCGACGACTCCTTACCGGCTGCCGGCACAGGCGAGTGATCGATGAAGCTCGGCGCCGGTTCGACCTTCTCGGCTTCGACCCCCTGGGGAGGCGGTGTGTCCTTGAAGGTCACCACGCCGTTCGCGTCGACCCACTTGTAGGTCGCCGCCTGTCCGGATACGGCAAACGCCAGCAAGATCACCAGCAGCACCAGATATTTCATCGTCCCCTCCCCTTGATTTTCACGCCGCGTCCATCGTGGCAACCGCACAGGCCGTTTTGGCGATCAGGTGTAATCGAACCAGAACTCGATGCGCGCCACCCTCTCATCCTCGAGGTGAAGCAGCAGGTGGGCGTCTGTCAGCACCCCGTTCGGTGCGCGCACGGTGAAACGCAGGCACGCCCCCTGACACTGCTGAACCGCGCCGACGCCGAGTCGGCGGCGTGCCTCGGCGAGCGACGTGCCGACTTCGACCCCCTTGACCGGGTAGCCGGGGACACTCACCACGATATTCATCACCTCGTCCGCTTCGAGGTAAACCTCGATCCCCGCATACCGGAGAGTGACGGGCGAAGCGTCCGCGTCGAGCCCGGCATCCGTCTCGAGCAGCGGTGTCCCGAGCGCGGCGAGCACCTCGGCCCGACCGTCGCCAATGGAGATCCCGGCGACCCGGTAGTCGCGGCTCTCGATCAACGAGATGGCTTCGCCGGCCGGGTCGTGCTTGAGCGTGAAGGCTCGTTCCCCTTCCCCCTGGCGCGCAACCGGAACGTCGCTATGGGGCTGAGGCTGAACGGCGGTCGTTTCACGATGGATTGGTCCGGCTAAGGCGATCGAGGCCGCGGAGAGAGCCCAACTGCATAGAAGGATCGCAAGTCGCCTCGTCATGGTGACCTCAATGCGCCAGGTAGCCGATGTCCAGAGGGGCATCTTTCGGGAAGACGACCTCTTTCATGAACGTCACCTCGCCGGCACAGGCCCCCTCAAGAAAATACTCCTGGTTGCGGAACGGCAGAAAGAAGGTCTCTTCGAAGGGCCCGTTTACGGCCCTCCGGATATTGTGGAAATCGGCTTTGCTTACCTGCAGGAGCTGAATTTCGCACCCTCCATCCGCGGGAGCATGTCCGCTGATGGTGACCATGGCGTCGGCGGGGCGGATCGCGCTGCAACCGGAAATGAGGGAGGAAACGATCAAGAGAAGCCAAAGGTGTCGTCTCATCATCGTACTCACCATCGGCCTCAGGGCGACAAACGGCACGAAAAGGTTAAAGGCATTCATCGATTCTCCGACAGTACAGGTCTGTGTGTTCGGGCACCAGCTCAGCCAGTCGACCCGACGAGTCTAGATCCGTTTCTTGACCTTGATGGCGACGGCTCCGACCCCCAGGAATGAAAGCCCCATGAGCACGAGCGTGATCGGCCAACCCAGCGAGTGGGCAAAATGTTCGCCGGTAAAATACCCGATGAAACCGAGCATGGCCATGACCGTGGTGAACAGCAGGGCCCGGCTCTGCAGTACGACGCAGGTATAGAGCACCGAGGCCGTCACGGCCAGAAAGAGAAGTTCAAAATGGGTGTGCTGCACCAGGTCGAACAGGCCGGTATAAGCCATGATCGAGCCGACCAAATATCCGAGTCCGCTCAGGCGCGGGTAGCGTCCCGCTCTGTGCATGCCGTAGGCGGCCAGGGCGACGCACAGTCCCGTGATGACACTTGCCCAGTTGGGGGTCGAGAACTCGGCGAGGCGTTCGAACAGGCCGGTGTTCATCCAGCAGATTCCGATCAGCAAGGCCGGTTCAGAGAGGACGCGATGTGCGGTCTTTTCGAGCGCCGACGCCACCAGAAACACCGAGGCGCCGAGGACGATGGCGGTCAGGCCGAAGGATACCCCGAGCATATCGAAGCTCACATCGAGGGCGCCGTACACGAAGAACAGGGTGGTGAAGGCCAGCACTGTGCGGCGATATTTACCGAACAATGCCCCCTGATGCAAAGCCATCACGGCGAACACGAAGAGCACCGCGGCGCGCCAGTTGTCCCCCCGCGGATACACTTCGTGGATGAGCACGAACCACCCGCCGGTCATCATGAACACGCTGGCAAGCGTCAGCGGCAGGATGACCCTGGGGAACTTGTCTTCATGCAGGGCCGCAACCAGTACGATCAGGAGCACGTAGCCGATCCCCAGGGTGACCAGAACCCGCATCGTCCCCCCCATGCTGTCCCAGAACATGGAGATATAGGTGCCGACCCCGGCGAGGATGAAAATCCCCCCGAGGTAGGCGAACAGCGTCCTGGCGATGTCGCCCAGGCTGCGCCGGGTCGGCACCGTCCCGGCAGCGTGTGGCGCCTGGATGGCTGTCTCGATGTCGCCCAGCGTGATGTCGTAGGTGCGCATGAACTGCACGATATGCCGAAGGGCCCCCTCCTTGTCCGTGACACTCGACAGGCCGAGGGCGGCAGCCACCAGCGGCCAGCCCCAGATGCCACCACCGATCAGCAGCAGGATGACGAGGATGGCCAGAATCGACATCATGGCGACACCACCCAGCCGATGAAGCGGGTGTTCCCCCGGTAGTAGACGCCGGCGGTATTCGGCAGGCGGATGCTGCGCCCCCTCTTGGTCAGTACCGCTTCGTTGCGGTAGCGCGACGAGTAGAACAGTTCACCGAAAATATGCCGCGAATACCGCTCGCTGGCCACGTCGAACGCGTAGCCATCCGGGGCGATGCTCGACGTGTCGAGCGTCAGGCCGTCGAGCTCGGGGACCGCGACCGGTATGACCCGCGAAGCGTCCTCGGAAGATATGGATTCCTTCCCGGGCGGGGTCAGGCCAGCCGGCAACAGGTAGGTGATCTCCCGTACCCCGCCGGTCTGCACATCGTAACGCCAGATGCGCGGCTTCTGGTTGTTCAGGACGCTCCCCTGGTAGACTACCCGGGCCTTCTGGTCCACCACGGAGATCTGCACGCCGCTCTGGTAGGTGTAGGCGTCGGTAACGAAGATCGCGTCGTACTTCGGAGGATCGACCAGAAGCGCAGGAATCCCCGAAACCAGCAGGAATATCACCACCAGTAACAGGGGGAGCCCCAGGCCGAAAGCGATGGTTGGATTTTCACGCAGGAATGATTTCATGACACTATCTCCGTGAGCTCTGTATTATTGGCGACCATACGATCTGTAAATCACATAGAATTGAGCCGTGCGGCGGCGAGCCTTCAATTTTATCGGATAGATCATTGTTGGCCGCCACCAGCCCCTTATTGTGTCATCCTCGAGGTTTACCTGGGGTTTCGCGACTGGTCTCCACGCCCCTCCTCTTGTCCTCCCCGGCGTCGACTATCCACCGTACCAGCAGCTTATGGAGTTCATCCGCATCGATCGGCTTGCTCAGGTAATCATTCATCCCTACAGACAGGCATTCTTCCCGCACTCCACTCATGGCGTGGGCGGTCATGGCGATGACCGGCAGCTTGGCGTGACGCTGGTCAGCACGGATCCGCCGTGTCGCTTCATGCCCACCCATCACCGGCATCTGTAGATCCATGAACACCAGATCATAGGCCGTACGGGTGACGGCCTCCACCGCCTCCTGACCATCGGCCGCGAAGTCGGGCGTCAAGCCTGCTTCCCGCAGCAGTTCGCCGGCGACCAGCTGGTTGGCGAGGTTGTCGTCCACCACCAGCACCTGTGCGCCACGAAAGCGATCGCCGACCTCCGCAGCGCGCGTTAGCGGTCCTCCGGGCATTTCTATCCCGGTACCGCCCGAAGCGAGCGGCTTCGACAGGAGAACCGGCCGCTCGCCGAAACGGAATGGCACGCTGACCCGAAAGCTGCTCCCCCGGTCGGGAGTACTTTCCACGTCGATCTCTCCACCCATCATCTCCACGAGGCGCTTGGCGATCACCAGGCCGAGGCCTGTACCGCCGAATCTGCGGGTGACCGAGGTGTCGGCCTGGCTGAAGGCGACGAACAGGCGTGACAGCTCCGCCTCGCTGATGCCGATGCCGGTGTCCTCGACCGTGAAGCGGACCCGACAGCGTGCGGCCTCGCGTTCCAACAGCTCGGCTCGGACCTGGACTCGGCCGGAATCGGTGAATTTGACGGCGTTGTCGGCCAGATTACCCAGGGCCTGTCCGAGTCGCAGGGGATCGCCGAGCAGGCGGGAGGGGATGGCCGGGTCGATGGAGACCGCCAGGTCCAGCCCCTTCTTGTCGGCCTTGAGACGGTTCAGGCTGACGACGCTGCGGATGACCTCCTCGAGTGCGAAGTCGATCTGCTCCAGGCTCATCATCCCCGCCTCGACCTTTGAAAAGTCGAGGATATCGTTCACAATCCCCAGCAGCGACATCGATGCCGACTCGATATGAGAGAGATAGCTGCGCTGTGTTTCGTCCAGTACCGTCTTCTGGCAGATCTCGGCAAACCCGACGATGGCATTCATCGGGGTGCGGATTTCATGGCTCATGTTGGCGAGAAATTCACTTTTGGCTCTATTGGCAGCCTCGGCGAGATCCTTAGCCCTCTCGAGGGCCTCCTGCTGCTCGAGAATTTTCTGCAGGGCCAGGGAACGATTATGGTCGAACGTGAGGCCGATGGAGAACAGGATCATCACCAAGCCGGCGACACAGATGGTAAAGAAGAACGGCTGAGTGTCGAGCCGGTACAGTTCGGGGAAAGTGAACCCGAGAGCGACGGCAACGCCGTAGCCGATCGCGATGCCGACGCAGAGCAGGAACCAGAACAGCGCGGAGCGGGAGTAGCCGAGCAGCAGAATCCCGGCGATGGGGATCAGGGCCAACCAGGGGAAGACCATTGAATGGACCCCGCCGGAAAAATAGCTGCAGCCGAGGATCGCCGCGATGCAGCAACAGGCGAGGTAGAGGTTGGCGCACAGGCGGTAGCGTCCCGTGGATCTGAACAGGACAAGGATGGCGTAGAGCAGCACGAAGCAGCTCAGCATCAACCCGACGCCGACCTGAAAGTCGATGAACCAGGAGACGCTGACATAGAGCAGGGAAAAGAGCGAGGTGATCAGGCCGATAGAGACCAGCAAGCGGCTCGAAGTCAACCGTCGCTCGTCCGGTTCGGCCTGGTCCGGCACAAACCGGCTGACAACGCTGTCGAAGCGCTGAAGAATCCGGCGCAACATACCACTACTCATGCAAAGCTCCGAACCTCCGGGGTGTTCCGACGGTCAGTTCCTCACGAAAACCTGGAGGGCATAAAGCGAACGTCTCATTATAGAGATTAATTCCCGCCGCGCCTATCAGGGAATCCCCGAAAAAAAAGCGGCCCGTTAGGGCCGCCTCGTGTCTACTTCGCAATCAGTCTTTCCATCAGCTTCCAGCCCGGGTCGACCTTGACCCCGCTGGCCTGAGCCTCTTTCTCGCTGTAGGCGCTCCCCCCCTTGCCGTTAAACTCACCGCCGGAGCCGTAGAGCACGAACGGCACCGGGTCGGAGGTGTGGGTCATGCGCGCCACCGGCGTGGGGTGGTCGGGGAGGACCAGCACGCGGTGGGGACCGAGCCCCTGGAGCCCTGCGAGCACCGGGCCGACCACCTGGGCGTCGAAGTCCTCGATCGCCTTGAGCTTGTCGGCGAGTTTCCCGGAGTGGGCGGCCTCGTCGGGGGCCTCGACGTGGAGGTAAACGTAGTCACTCTGCTTGAGGGCTTCGAGGGCGGCTTGTGCCTTGCCGAGGTAGTTGGTGTCGATGTAGCCGGTTGCGCCCTCGACGTCGATCGGGGTGAGACCGGCGTAGACCCCGATCCCCTTGATCAGGTCGACGGCGGAGATCACCGCGCCGGAGAGACCGTAGATCTGCTGGAGGGTCTGCATCTTGGGCGCCCGCCCCTGCCCCCACAGCCAGATCGAGTTGGCCGGAGCCTTCCCTTCCTGTTCGCGGCGTACGTTGACCGGGTGGGTCTTGAGCAGCAGCTGGGTGTCGTTCATCAGCTTCATGAGCGGCTCGACACCCTCTCCCTGAGGGAGGAAGTCGTTGATCACCTGGTGGGTGATGTCATGGGGCGGGGTCGCTTTCAGTTTGTCCTGGCCGCCGTGCCAGACCATCAGGTGGCGGTAGGAGACCCCGGGGTGGAAGTCGAACTCCTCGCCGCCGTAGATCTCCTGGATCGACTCGATCAGCTGGCGGGCCTCTTCGGTGCTGATGTGCCCGGCGGAGAAGTCCTCCATGTAAAGGGCGCCGCGCATCGGGCTGATGGTGACCAGGTTGAGGCGGAAGGCGACATCACCGGGAGCGAGCTCGACCCCCATGCTCGCGGCCTCGAGCGGCGAGCGGCCGCTGTAGCAGCTGGCCGGGTCGTAG
Source organism: Desulfuromonadaceae bacterium (assembly GCA_003246035.1). The sequence goes on from QKBP01000075.1 coordinate 13,371, forward strand.
CCGAACACCGAGAGGTTGGCGACGTCGGAACCCGGGTGAAAGCCGGCGGGGACAGTCTGGGCGATGCCGATCGTTCCCTCGCGGGCGAGGCGGTCCATATTCGGGGTGTGGGCTTTTTCGAGCGGGGTGAGGCCGCCGAGTTCCTCGAGAGGCTCGTCGGACATGCCGTCGCCGAGCAGCACGATGTATTTCATGGTCAATCCTTGCCAAGCCGCGGTCTTTGCCGCGGCGCGTGGTGTGGGGTTCAGCCGCGCGGGTGATGCTCCGCGTGCAGTTTCTTGAGACGCTCGCGCGTCACGTGGGTGTAGATCTGCGTCGTCGAGATGTCGGCGTGGCCGAGCATGGTCTGTACGGCGCGCAGATCGGCACCGTTTTCGAGCAGATGGGTGGCAAACGAGTGACGCAGCATGTGCGGCGTGATCCGTTTACTGATGCCGGCCTGGACGGCGCGGCGCTTCATCATCTTCCACACGCCCTGGCGTGTCAACCCTTTGCCGAGGCGGTTGAGGAACAGGTGACCGCTGTCGTGTTTGCTCGCCAGACGCGGCCGGGCATGGGCCAGGTAGTCGCGCACCGCGTCGATGGCCGCCTCCCCCAGCGGCACGATGCGCTGCTTGCTCCCCTTCCCCATGGTCATCAGGTAGCCGACGCCGAGCTGAAGCTCGCGCAGGGTCAGCTGGCAGAGCTCAGAGACCCGCAGCCCGGTGGCGTAGAACATCTCGAGGATCGCACGGTCGCGCCAGTCGGCCGGGTCCTCGCCGGTCGGTGCCTGCAGCAGCCGCTCGACTTCGCCGGTCGAGAGGGTGTGAGGGAGTTTCTGCAGGCTGCGCGGCGCCTCGATGCGCAAGGTCGGGTTACCGCTGCAGTATTTCTCCAGGTAGAGGAACTTGTGGAACATCCGCACCGAAACCAGCGCCCGGGCGCGGCTGCGCGGCGAGAGTCCCTGCTCACGCAGCTCGACCAGGTAGCGCATCACCACCGCCGGGGTAACATCACCCGGAGCGGATACCCGCTGGCGCTCGAGGAAGTCGAGATAGCGGGCCAGATCGCGGCCGTAGGCGTCGAGGGTGTTCCTGGCGAGCCCCTTCTCGACGGTCACATAGTTGAGAAACAGGTCGAGGTACTGTTCCATAGGCGCTGAAATAATTGAGTTTATTCGCTCTGATCGAGGACCTTGAGGAGCGTGCTGCGGATCTCCTCGAGCTTCCCCTTCTCCTTGATCTTCTGGCCGAAGATATCACGCACGTAAAAAGTGTCGGCGACCTGGTCGACCTTGGTGGAGATCTTGGCCACGTCGATATAGAGGCCGAGCTCCTTGAGAGCATTGGTGACCTCATAGAGCAGGCCGACCCGGTCAGTAGCGAAGATGTCGATGACGTTCGACTCGCGCGAGATATCGTTGTCGATCACCACCCGGTTGGCGTGGCGTGGACGGCTCTTCTGGATCATGAAAGAGGGCTGCTTACGCTTCTTGACCAGCTCGGAGACCCGCACGCGCCCCTCGACCACCGACTCGAGGTCCTGGAGGACCTTCTCCCAGCGGCTCGCCTTGATCGGTTCGCCACCTGGTTCCTCGATCTGCAGGATGTCGAGCACCTCGCCGTTGCGCCGGGTATGGATCTGGGCGCCGAGGATGTTGAGGCCGTTGCTCGCCATCACTCCGGCGATCTTGGAGAACAATCCCGGGATGTCGAGGGTCGAGATCGTGACGTTGTCATACCCCCACTCGGGGTGCGCCTCGTTCCGGAGGATCACCGAACGCTCACCGCGGCTGAAGGCGAAGCGCAGGTGCTCGATGATCTCGTGGGAACGGTAGCTGAGCACGTAGCGGGTATTGAGGTTACGCAGATTGTCGCGCACCTGCTTGGAAGGGAAATCTTCCTCGAGGGCGAGGCGGACCTTGCGCTTGCGGTTGCGCAGCTTCTCCGAGCGTTCCTCGAGGTAAAAGTTGCCGCGCTCGAGAACCGCGAAGGTTTTCTCGTAGAGCTCCTGAAGCAGTCCCCCCTTCCACTCGTTCCAGACGTTCGGCCCGACCGCCTTGATGTCGGCGAAGGTCAGCAGGGTGAGCATGCGCAGGTTCTCGCTGGTCCCCATGGTCTGGGCAAAGTCGATGATCAGCTTGTCGTCGTGCAGGTCGCGGCGTTGGGAGATGTGGGCCATGTCGAGATGACGTCGAACCAGGAACTCGAGGCGCTGGCTGTCCTCCTTGTTGAGGCCGAGGCGCCGGGCGATGGTCGGGATCATGTCGGCACCGCGGTTGCAGTGGTCCTTCCCCTCCCCCTTGCCGATGTCGTGGAACAGCACCGCCAACAGCAGCAGCTCGCGCTTCTCGATGTTGTTGGCGATCTGGGTAAGCAGCGGCTTCTTGTCGGCGTAGTCGCCGTCCCAAAGCTTGATGATCTCCTCCACCGCGAAGAGTGAATGGATATCGACGGTGTAGATGTGGTAGGCGTCGTGCTGAACCTTGCAGTAGATCCGTCGGAATTCAGGGATGAAGCGGTTAAAGAAGCGGAGGTGGTGCATCTCGCGCAGGGTGCGCGGAACCCCCTTGCGGGAGCGTAGGATGCGCAGGAACCCTTCGCTCATGGCGCGGGTGCGGCGCAACTTGTCGTTGACCAGGTGGAGATTCTCGCGAATCAGGGTCTTAAGTTCGAGGGACATGCCGACGCCGTGCTGCTGGGTGAGCTCGAAGGCCTTCATCATCAGCTCGGGCTGTTCCTCGAGCAGTGCGGCGCGGTTCAGACCGAGTTCGCCCCGCAGCAGGAAGAAGCCGTCATCGAGGTTGCGGCGCTTGAGGTAACCGAACAGGCGCCCGCCGCCGTCGCGCTGGGTGACCCGCGCGATCAGGTAGGAGGCGAGGTGCTCGGCGTGGGTGGCGTGCTCGTAGTAATCCTGCATGAACTTCTCAACCGCCGGGATCTCCTTGTCCCCCTCGTAGCCGAGAAAATGCGCGATCCGTTCCTGGTGCTCGAACTGCAACTGCTCGTTCTTGCGGCTCGAGATGAAGTGGAGTTCGTTGCGGATCCGCCACAGGAAGTCGAAGGCCTGTTCGAACTCGCCGTATTCCTTCTCGCTCATGATCCCGCGCACTACCAGGTCGCGGAAGGTGCGCGCGCCGGCGCGCACACGGGCGATCCAGATCGCGGTCTGCAGGTCGCGCAACCCCCCTTCCCCCTCCTTGATGTTAGGCTCGATCAGGAACACCGAAGAGCCGTACTTCTTGAGGCGCGATTCGTGCTCGTCGAGCTTCTCGCGGATGAACTGGCTTGCGCTGCGGCTCAGCAGCAGCTGGATCACGTCCTTGTCGAAGGTCTCGTAGAGCCCCTCGTCGCCGCACAGGTAGCGGCCGTCGAGCAGCGCGGTGCGGACCGTGATGTCCTCCATGGCGACCTTGATGCAATCCCTGTCGGTACGCACACTGTGGCCGACGTCGAGGCCGAGATCCCAGAGCAGATAGAGCATCCGTTCGGAGATCTGCTCGACCAGGTCGCGGTCGCGACCGCGATAGAAGAACATCAGATCGATGTCGGAGCGGGGATTGAGCTCGCCCCGGCCGTAGCCGCCGACCGCGATCACCGTGCAGCCGGTCTCCGCTCCGTTGACGCTGTCACAGCAGACCATGCGGAACAGCTGGCGGATCAACTTGTCGACGTAGGCACAGCGTTGTTGGACGATATCACGCCCCGAGGCCCCGGCACGGTGCTGATCGTGGAGCTGTGCATCCTGCTCGCTGAGGTAGCGCCGGGCGATATCGAGGATCGCCGCACGGGCCTCCTCAAATGGAAGCTCCTGCAGGCGCCATTCTTCGGGGCCGAAAAAATAATCCTGGGGTGCGTCGGTCTTCATCGATTCCTGGTTCAGTTGGCCGCGAGGTTGTAAGCCTCGAGGTAATTGCCGACCCCCTTGGCGATCGCCGCGGCGGAACGGTTCTGGAAGTTACTGTCGGTGAGGCGCTGTTCCTCGCGGTGGTTACTGATGAATGCCACCTCGACCAGCACCGAGGGCATGGTCGCGTTCCACAGTACGTGGAAGGGGCCCTGGCGGACGCCGAGGTCCTTGATGTGCGAGTATTTGCGGGTCAGACCGTCGACCAGGGCCTCCTGGATCTCGGCGGCGAGACGGCTCGACTCGTTGATCTTGGCGTTGGCCATCAAGTCGAGCAGGATCATGTCGAGGTCGCCGACCTTGGCGAGAGAAGTGCCGTTCTCGCGCGCAACCACCTCGATGACGTCGTCGTTCTTGGAGAAGTTGAGGTAGTAGGTCTCCACCCCGTACGGCTGGCGGCTGCGGTTGGCGTTGGCGTGAAGCGAGACGAACAGGTCGGCGTCGAGTCGGTTGGCGATCAGGGTGCGCTCGTCGAGGGGGATGTAGACGTCGCGGTCGCGGGTCAGGATCACCTCGCAGGGGTAGCTCTTTTCGAGCTGCCGGGCGAGGGACTTGGCGAGCGCCAGGGTGACGTCCTTCTCCATCACCCCGCGCGGGCCGATCGCCCCGGGGTCCTTGCCGCCATGGCCGGGGTCGACCACGATCCGCAGTTTGCGTCCCGCGGCACTCTCAGGGACCTGCACCTTGCTGGCCTCTGCCGGGGGACGGGTTTCGAGGACATCAGCGAGTTGCTTTTCATCGAGCTCCGCCCCCCGGGCCGCAGCCGCCCCACCCTGCCCGGCCGAGGCGCTGACAGCCGCGGTTGCGGAAGCGGACGATGACGGCGTGGCCGCACGGGCCGAGACGTTCGCTCCGGGACTCGCTCCGCTGCCGGCTTCGAGGTGCTGCGGCTCGCTCGGCTCGATCACCACCGGCTCAACCGGCGTGGACGCCACGGATTCATGCTCGGGTTTCTCTATGGTGGTGACTGGCCCGCTGACATCGATGATCACCCGGAACGGGTCGTTGAGGGTGAAGACCTGGTAGGGGTGGGCCGCCTCGAGGTCGAGGACCACCCGCGTCACGTCGTCGCGGTACTGGCCGACCCGGACCCGACGGACCCGCCCGTCTCCGAGCTGCACCGGCTGTGCGAGGTCACCGACGGTGCTCGGCGTCAGGTCGATGAAGATCCTCGGCACATCCCCCTTGACGAAGCCGGGCTTGGCCTCGGCGTCCTGATCGAGGTCGAGCACCACACGGGTGAACTCGGGATAGGTGTGGTAACGGACCCCGCTGAGGGTTCCGTCCCCCGGTGTAGCGTCGGCGACCGACTTCGGCTCGGGTTCCCGGGGGATCGCCTCGGGGGCAAGCGCCTCGAGGCGCTCACGGGCCACGGCGTGCATGTCGCCGTCGTGATAGATCGTCATGACCCGCCGGTAGTGATCGATGGCCCGGGGAGTGTCCCCGAGCTTCTGCTCGAGGATCTCCGCGGCGATCAACAGGCCGTCGTCAGCCAGCGAGGAACCGGGGTGCTCAAGAGCGAGTTGATCGAAGTAGGCCACCGCCTCGCGCAGATCGTCCTTAACGAAGGAAACCTCGTAGAGCCCCTGGGAGACCTTGCCGGCCATGTAGAGGGCGTCGGCGGAGCGCTGGTGGGCGGGGTCCTGGGCGTGAACCTCGAGGAACAGCGTGCGCACCTTGAGCCACTGGTCACGGTATTTCTGCTTGCGCGGCGACTCGAGGAGCTCGAAGTAGGCCTTACGGGCCGAGCCGTAGCGCTGCTCCACCGAGGCGGCCTCGGCCGGCTTGACGGTCTGCAGCACGATCGGCACGGCCAGCAGCAGCGCCAGGGCGATCCGGAATACAGCGATCTTCACACCAGCTCCTTCAGTTCGTTGAGCAGGTTCAGGGCCTCAAGCGGCGTCAGGGACGCGATATCGACCTGCGCCAGACGCTCGCGGACAAGGTCGTTCTCCCCGGCGAACAGTGTCAGCTGAGGGTTTGCGGCGGCGCGGGGTGCCGCTTCGCTCTCGCGGGCGAGACGCGGTGAGCCGTCGGGATCGAGCTCCCCTGCCTCCAGATTGCGCAGAACTTCCTTGGCCCGCTCAATTACCGGGCTCGGCAAGCCGGCCAGACGGGCCACCTGGATACCGTAGGAGTGGCTCGCGGGGCCGGGGACGATGCGGCGCAGGAAGACGACCTGGTCGTTCCATTCGCGCACCGCGACGTTGAAGTTTCTGATCCTTTCACGGGTCATGCCAAGCTCGGTGAGCTCGTGGTAATGGGTCGCGAAAAGGGTCTTGGCGGCGACCGGCGCGTGGTCGTGGAGGTACTCGGCAACCGCCCAGGCGATGCTGACACCGTCGAAGGTGCTGGTCCCGCGGCCGATCTCGTCGAGGATCACCAGGCTGCGCGGGGTAGCGTGGTGGAGGATGTTGGCGGTCTCGTTCATCTCGACCATGAAGGTCGACAGTCCCCGGGCCAGGTTGTCGCTCGCCCCTACCCGGGTGAAGATCCGGTCGACCACCCCGATGCGGGCGCGCTTGGCGGGGACGAAGGAGCCGATCTGGGCCATCAGGGTGATCAGCGCCACCTGGCGCATGAAGGTCGACTTGCCGGCCATGTTGGGGCCGGTGATGATCAGAAGCTGGTTCTCCCGGTTGTCGAGCAGCACGTCGTTGGGGACGAAGCGCTCGCCGAGGCTCATGGCCTCGATTACAGGGTGGCGCCCCTCCTCGATCGTGAGCACGTCGTCGTCGCAGATTTCGGGGCGGACGTAGCGGCGATCGTGCGCCAGCTCGGCGAGAGCGAGGAGCACGTCGAGCCGCGCGAGCTGGCGGGCGGTCTCCTGGATCCGGTTCCCGCAGGCAGCGACCTGCTGGCGGACCTCGACAAACACCGCGTACTCGAGGGCGATCATGCGCTCCTCGGCACCGAGGACTTTGCTCTCGTATTCCTTGAGGGTCGGGGTAATGTAGCGCTCGGCGTTGGCCAGGGTCTGTTTGCGCTCGTAGTCCGCGGGGACCTTGTCGAGATGGGAGCGGGTAATCTCGATGTAGTAGCCGAAGACCTTGTTATAGCGAACCTTGAGCGAGGCGATTCCGGTACGCTGGCGCTCGTCCCCCTCGAGGCGTGCGATCCACCCCTTCCCTTCGCGGCTGATGGTGCGCAGCTCGTCGAGCTCGGGGTTGAAGCCGTCACGGATCAGCCCCCCCTCGCGCAGTGTAACCGGCGGGTCATCGGCGAATGCCACGGCCACCAGCGTGGCAACGTCGTCAACCGGGTCGAGCAGCTGACGCATCTCGACGAGCAGCGGCGCCTGGAGCTCGGCCATGCGCTCGATGACCGCCGGAAGACGTACTAGGGACTGGCGAAGGGCGACCAGGTCACGGGCGTTGGCGGTCCCCATGATCGCCCTTGTCACCAGGCGTTCGAGGTCGTAAACCCCGTCGAGCGCCTCGCGCAGATCGGCACGCAGGAAGCTCTCGGCGAGCAGCTCCTCGACCGCCGCATGGCGGTCCTTGATCGCGGCCACGTCGACCAGGGGGTAGTTGAGCCAGCGCCGCAGCAGGCGCCCCCCCATGGCGGTAACGGTGCGATCAAGCACCGCGAGCAGACTCCCCTTGCGCTTGCCGTCCTGGAGGTTGGCGTTGAGTTCGAGGTTGCGCCGGGTCGCCTCGTCGAGGGCCAGGTGCTCGCTGCTGCTGTAGGTACTCAGGGAGCGGATGTGGCTGGTCGCCCCCATCTGGGTCTCGCGTAGATAGTGGAGAGCCCCGCCGGCCGCGGAGACGGCCGCCGGGAGCTGGCTGCAGCCGAACGGGTCGAGGTTCGCGACCTCGAAGAAGGAGGTCAACTCGCCGCGCGCCCGGTCGAGTTCAAAGACGTGCTCAGGGAGGCGGTTGACGCTCCGCCCGGAGAGGCTGTAGCCGAGGGACTCGGCCAGCGCCTCGCCGGCTTCCGAGTCGGGGACCAGGACCTCCTTCGGCTGGGCCGAGGCGATCTCGGTGCGGACCTCTTCGCTGCCGGAGGCCTGGGTGACGCGAAACTCGCCGGTGGTAATGTCGACCAGTGCGACCCCGCAGTTCTCCCCGGAAGGGGCGAGCGCCATCAGGTAGTTGTTCTCCTTGGGGCGCAGGTTCCCGGTGTCGGTGACCAGCCCCGGAGTCACGACCTGGACCACTTCGCGCTGGACGATCCCCTTGGCCTGCTTAGGATCCTCGACCTGTTCACAGATCGCGACCTTGTGGCCGTGCTCTACCAGCTTGGCGATATACGGTTGACAGCTGTGATGAGGGATGCCGCAGAGGGGGATCTCGTCGTTGGCCCCCTTGTTGCGCGAAGTCAGGGTAATGTCGAGGACCTTGGCCGCAGTGACCGCGTCGTCCATGAACATTTCATAGAAATCGCCAAGGCGGAAAAAAAGAATCGCGTCAGGATACCGCGACTTGATCTCGAGGTATTGACGCATCATGGGGGTTGCTGCGGACATGCACTCAAGGCCCTTCAAAGATATAAAAAAACGCCGCGCGGGCAGCGATGTTATGTTAACAAAAGGCGCCCCCCGCTGTAAATAGTCCAACACCGCGGAAACACTTCCGGGTTGTGCTCACGCGGTGCAAATGGTATCCATAACCGACTTCACACGGGGAGGGACCCATGAACCCGAACGAAACCCGACTTCCCTTCAGCGAGGCCGACTTCGACGTCGCGACCCTCGAAGACGAGATCCGCGCCGACCGGCTGTGCACCGATCTGCTGCGGGATTTTGCCGCCGCCCAGGTCCGTGACCACGGGCTCCCGCCCCGGGATGCCGGCCTCCTGGCCCACGGCGCCGACCCGTTCCTGCGCGATTTCCTGATCGCCGACCGCCATGAAAACGTCTTTCGACCCAGCCCCGGGCGAGTTCGCCAGTATGCGGGCCATTTCTACATCGTCCGGGCCATGGAGCCGAACCGTGCCGAGCTCGCCTCGATCCTCGCCGGCATCGAGGCCTTCTACCGACACTGCGGTGATCACGGCGCGGTAAACCACGACCGGGTCGATGCTATCGCCGCGGAATGTGCCGAGATCGAAACCTACGCCGCGCGCATCGAGCAGTTCTGGGAGCTCGAGGACGACGGATTCCTGGCCTGGCGGGACGCCATCCCGATCGACTGACATGCACGACCACGCGCAACGTAAAATCCAGGCGGCTCGTATCGCCGTCGCCACCGCCACCACCCTGGCCCTGCTCAAGGGCGGGACCGGGCTGCTGACCGGCTCGATGGCGATCCTGACCTCGGCGGTCGACAGTCTGCTCGACATCGTCATGTCCGGCATCAACTACCTGGCGATCCGGCACGCCGAGCGCCCCGCCGACGAGTGCCACCCCTTCGGGCACGGCAAGTACGAGACCCTGGCGACGATCTTCCAGGCGCTGGTGATCGCCGCTTCGGGGTTGTGGATCATCGTCGAGTCCGCGCAGCGGCTCCATGTCGGGAGTGAACTCTCAGCGCTGGGCGGTGGGGTGCTGGTGCTGCTTGCGGCATCCGCGGCCTCGCTGGTCCTCTGCCGCTACCTGAAGCGGGTCGCCAGCGAGACCGATTCGTCGGCCCTGGCCGCCGATGCCCTGCACTTCAGCATGGACATCTACACCAACCTGGTGCTGGCCCTCGGCGTGGCGGCCGTGCTGCTGTTCGACCAGTCCTGGATCGACCCGGCCCTCTCGATCCTGGTCGCGCTCTACATCCTCTGGCAGGCCTTTGGACTGCTACGCCACGCGATCGGCGACATGCTCGACCGTGAGCTGCCGGCCGAGATGCAGGAACGGATCGACGCGCTGATCCGCACCTTCGACGAGCACGCCCTCGACTACCACAACCTCCGGACCCGCAGGGCCGGATCGCACAAGATCATGGATTTCCACCTCACCCTCTGCAAGCACCTCTCGGTCGAGGAGGCCCACGAGATCGCCGACCGCCTCGAAAAGCGGATCGAGGAGGAACTCCAGCCGGCCGACGTGACCATCCACATCGAGCCGTGCGCGCGCAGCGAGTGTCCCGGCTACCAGCTCTGCGGCAAGCGCGACGAGCTGCGTCGCCAGGCATGAAAAAGGCCGAGCACCCTGCCCGGCCTGGCTTCTATCCTAACGCCCCATCCCGATGCCGAGGCTCTCGGCAACCTTCACCAGCTCCCCGTCGGGGTCGACCCGGTTGAGGCGTCCGATCGCGTCGACCAGCGGGACCGCTGCGACGCGGGTCCCCTGCAGCGCCACCATCTGCTGCCAATGGCCGGCGGCGACCAGCTCCATGGCCTTGACCCCGAAGCGGGTCCCGAGCAGCCGGTCGGTATGGGTCGGCGTTCCGCCTCGCTGCACGTGACCCAGCACCACGACGCGCGTCTCCATGGCGAGACAGGCTTCGATTTCGCGGGCGACCTGCTCCCCCACCCCGCCGAGGCGGGCGACCCCGAGGTTCTCCTCGGCGCGCGCCCTGACCACCTGCCTGCCGCCGACGGGGGCGGCCCCTTCTGCGACCACCACGATCGAGAAACGGCTCCCCCGCTCGCGGCGCCGGGTGATGGTGGCGCAGACCCGCTCGATGTCGTACGGGATCTCGGGGATCAGGATCACGTCGGCCGAGCCGGCCAGCCCTGACTCGAGGGCGATCCAGCCGGCATCCCTCCCCATCACCTCGACCACCAGGACCCGGTGATGGCTCTCGGCGGTGGTGTGCAGGCGATCGAGGGCCTCGGTGACCACCGAGACCGCGGTATGGTACCCGAAGGTGACGTCGGTCGCGGAGAGGTCGTTGTCGATGGTCTTCGGCACCCCGACCACCGGCACCCCTTTCAGCCCGAGCTGGTGGGCGATCTTGAGTGTCCCGTCGCCGCCGACCGCAATCAGCGCATCGACGTCCAGGGTGTGAAAATGCTCGACCACCCGGGCCGAGACGTCGCACAGTTCGACTCGCCCGTCGACGTCGACCGGGAACTGGAAGGGGTTGCCGCGGTTGCTGGTACCGAGAATCGTCCCGCCCCGCGGAAGAATCCCGCGGACCTCGTCGAGACCCAAGGGGCGAACCCGCGGACCTTCGATCAGCCCGTCGAAGCCGTCCTCGATGCCGAGAACCCGCCAACCGAAGCGGAGAACCGCGGTGCGCACCACGCCGCGCAGCACGGCGTTGAGTCCGGGGCAATCCCCGCCACCGGTCAGAATTGCGACGGTCGGCTGGTGCATATCACTCTCCTTCTGCAAGCAGGGCAGCGCCGAGAACCCCGGCGTCGTCGCCGAGGGTGGCGGCCCGGATGGCCAGCCTCTCCCCCTGACGGGCAAAGGCCCGGGCTGCAAGTTCGCTTTTCAGGGCGGGGAGCATCCATTCGAGGGCGGCTGCCGCCCCCCCTCCGATCACGACCCCCTCGAGATTGAGGAGGTTGGCGGCGACACCGGCGATGACCTGACCGAGGCGGCTGCCGGCGCGTCGATAGGCTTCTCTCGCGAGCAGGTCCCCCCGCGCGGCGGCGGCGGCAAGCTGGGCACCGTCCAGGGATTCGATCTCGGCCTTACTGAAAGCGTGAGGATACCCCTCCTCGGCCAGCCCTCTGGCGGTGGCGAGAATCGCGCGGGCCGAGGCGTACTGCTCGAGGCAGCCGCGGCTGCCACAGCCACAGGGAATCCCGTCGGGCTCGACCATCACGTGACCGATTTCTCCAGCCAGGCCGTCAGCGCCGCGCCACAACCGGCCATCGAGGATCAGCGCGCCGCCGACCCCGGTCCCGAGGGTCAGCATCAGCAGCGCGGTGAGGCCGCGGCCGGCGCCGCAGGCGTGCTCACCGACGGCGGCTGCATCGGCGTCGTTGCAGAGATGAAGCGGGAGGTCGTCGGGGAGCGTGAGGTGTTGGGCGAGCTCGACGCCGTCGAGGAAAGGGAGGTTGGGAGACTGGAGCACCCGGCTCTGCGAGACCGTGCCGGGGATCCCGAGCCCCACCGCCCTGAGGCTAAGCCCGCGCTGACAGGCGCAAGCCGTGAGGCTGGCGAGCAGTTCGTTCAGTTGGGCAGCCAGCGCCTGCGTACCGTCTCGCGGCGTCGGCAGGTGTAAGCGCTCGACGACCTCAGCGCGCGCGGAAATCAGAGCCGCACGCAGATGCGTCCCCCCGAGGTCGATGCCGATGCTCGCGGATAGCTTCATGGTTTACTGGCGCGGTTCGGTGGCGATCGCCAGCTTGACGAATCCTCGCGCCCGGGCCATGTCCATCAGGGTGACGACGCGCCCGTGCTTGGAGCTCTCGTCGGCCAGCAGGATAAACGTCATGTTGGCGGCACGGTCACGATACCCGTCGAGTTCCCGCCCGAAGTCCTCCAGGGTGTAGCGCTTCTCCTTGATGAAGATCTCCCCCTGGCGGTTCACCTGGACACGCAGCTCCTTCGGCTCGCGGTCGATCGGGCGGGCATCGGCATCCGGGAGCTTGATCGACAGCCCGGAGGTCTCGACGAAGGTGGTGGAGATCATGAAGAAGATCAGCAGCAGGAACACCACGTCGATCATCGGGGTCAGGTCGGGGCGCACCTCGTCTCGGCGTTTGCGGCGGAAAGCCATGCGTTATTCTCCGAGCTTGTTGACCAGGTGCAGGGAGTGCTCCTCCAGCTCGAGCACCAGGTTGTCGGCCCGGCTGGTCAGGTAGCGATGCAGCAGGATGGTCGGGATCGACACGGCGAGACCGGTCGCGGTCGTGATCAGCGCCTCGGAGATTCCGCCGCCGAGCGTCGCAGGGGTGCCGACGCCGGCGATCGAGATCACCGTGAAGGCCTTGATCATCCCGAGCACCGTACCGAGCAGACCGAGTAGCGGGGTGATCGTGGCGATCGTCGCCATCAGGCCGAGGTACCGCTCCAGAGGAGCAGCCTCGCGCGTCCCGACCTCCTCGACCAGGGTCTTCAGGTGCTCGCGGCTTTTCCCGCGGGCACGCAGCGCCGTGGTGAAAATGCGCGAAAGCGGGGTATCCTCACGTTCGCAGACCGCGAGCGCCTCGTCGGAGCGCTGGTGCTCGACCAGGCTGTCGATCTCGCGCACCAGCGGCGCGATCCCCTTCGTCAGACGGGAGAAGGTAAAGAAACGTTCGCAGAAGATCGCGAGGGCCAGGACAGAGCAGAGGAAGATCGGGTACATCAGTACCCCCCCCTTGTGAAACAGTTCGAGCATGGGAACAATCAGTCCTTTCGAAGAATCTGGGTCGCGTCGGGATCGTGACCTGGCCGAACAGGCGCGTCCGCAGCGGGTGCCGACGATCGATCCGGCTGTGGCTTCGCGCTCCCCTTGCGGCGCACCCGAACCAGCAGCAGAAGCACCAGCGTGAACAGTATGCCGAGCAGGAAAAACCCGGCGGCGACCAGCGACAGCGAGACTCCTGGAGTCTCCCAAATCAGGAAGCGAAGCGTGACCGGCGCGGTATTGCCGGCAACAAAGGCGAGAACAGCCGTGAGCAGGGTCAGGGCGAAGACGAGCTTGACATAGCGCATGACAGCTCCGATCAGTCGAGGTTGAGAATCTGGGCGCTAACGGTTGCGTCGATCTCAATCAGCCCGACCGTGTGATGCCGGGCATCGCGACGGTCGGCCGCGCTCCCGGGGTTGAACAGCAAAATTCCCTGATGGTCCCGACAGAGCGGGCGATGGGTGTGGCCGTAGACCAGGACATCGATCCTCTCGTGGGCGAATTCCTGGAGCAGGCGCTGCTCCAACCCTCCCGGAGGACCCCAGCCGTGGATCAGGCCGATTCTCTTTCCCGCAGCGGTGATGATGCGACGCAGCGGAAGGCTGCAGCGACCGCTGTCCATGTTGCCACGGACGGCATAGACCGGGCAGACGGTGACGACATCGAGGATCTCCTCGCGAACCAGGTCACCGGCATGCAGCAGCATGTCGACACCCCGCAGAGGACCTTCCATCAAGGTGTCGATGAACGCCATCCCGGTCTCGATATCGCTGAAGTGGGTATCCGATATGACGCCGATCTTCATGTAGCCTCCGAACACTCCGTTTTTACCGCGGCCACAGGGATACGTCAACTCCGCGTACGGTGAAAATCAGCGTGGCTGTTTTTCGCCACAATCGGCGGATCAAAACGTCCTCACGATGCGTCGCTTACCTCGAAGATGAATTAAAATCAGCCGACATTACATAACAAATGAACTTTATCGTCGTGCGATTGCAATTGGCACCTTGATTGCTAAATTGATAAAGATGCAGACTTATCCGACTAATGTATTCGGGATTATCTTGACTCGTTACCTGCGTTCAGATAAAACGTTGCCTTTAACTAGAGTAAAATTTTTAACTCAAACTAAACTCGCTCTCCGTGCAGCCGTGGCCGCCCTACTCCCCCACGGCACCCCTCAGTACGGGAAGTGACACAACGCAAGGGAGGAAAAAGAGGTATGTCGGACAGACGACAGGAAGCGCTTGATTACCACAGTACAGGTCGCAAAGGGAAAATCGAGGTCATCACCACCAAACCGTGCGCAACCAGCCGGGATCTATCCTTGGCCTACAGCCCGGGTGTTGCGGAGCCCTGCCTGGAAATCGAAAAAAACCCCAACGACGCCTACAAGTATACCGCCAAGGGAAACCTTGTGGCGGTGGTCTCCAACGGCACCGCGGTCCTGGGCCTCGGCGACATCGGCGCCCTGGCCGGTAAACCGGTCATGGAAGGGAAAGGTGTCCTGTTCAAGAGCTTTGCCGACGTCGACGTCTTCGACATCGAGCTCGACACCAAGGACTCGGACGAGATTATCCGCACCGTCAAGCTCCTCGAGCCGACTTTCGGCGGCATCAACCTCGAGGATATCAAGGGGCCGGAGTGCTTCTATATCGAAGAAGAGTTGAAGAAGATCATGAACATCCCGGTCTTCCACGATGACCAGCACGGCACCGCGATCATCTCGGCCGCCGGCATGGTCAACGCCCTCGAAATTGTCGGCAAGAAGGTCGAGGACGCCAAGATCGTCGTCAACGGTGCCGGCGCCGCCGGCATCGCCTGCGCCAACCTCGCCATCACCATGGGGATCGACAAGAACAACGTCATCCTGTGCGACACCAAGGGAGTCATCTATAAGGGGCGCACCGAGGGGATGAACGAGTACAAGGAACGCCTCGCCGCCGAGACCGATGCGCGGACCCTCGAGGATGCCATGGTCGGTGCCGACATCTTCTTCGGGGTTTCGGCCAAGGGTGCGCTGACCGCGGAGATGCTCAAGTCGATGGCCAAGGATCCGATCGTCTTCGCCATGGCCAACCCCGACCCGGAGATCACCCCGCCCGAAGCCAAGGCGGTGCGTGACGACGTGATCATCGGGACCGGCCGCAGCGACTACAACAACCAGGTCAACAACGTGCTCTGCTTCCCGTTCCTGTTTCGCGGTGCGCTCGACACCCACGCCAGCGCCATCAACGACGAGATGAAGCTCGCCGCGGTGCATGCCCTGGCCAAGCTCGCCAAGGAAGACGTCCCCGACTCGGTCCGCCGGGCCTACGGCGGCGAAGTGATCAAGTTCGGTCGCGAGTACCTGATCCCCAAGCCCTTCGATCCGCGGGTGCTGCTGCACGTCGCCCCGGCGGTCGCCCAGGCGGCCATGGACAGCGGCGTGGCCCGTCGCCCGATCACCGACATGGACAAGTACAAGGAACAGCTGGAGGCTCTCCAGGGGCGTTCCAAGGGGATCATGCGGACCCTCATCAACAAGGCCAAGGCGTCCCCCAAGCGGATCGTCTTCCCCGAAGGCGAGGAGGAGAAGGTCCTCCGTGCCGCCCACCTGCTGGTGGACGAAGGGATCGCCAAGCCGATCCTGCTCGGCGACCCCGAGGAGATCAAGGCCAAAGCCAAGGAGCTCAACGTCGACCTCAGCCAGATCACCATCATCGACCCGGCCAACAGCGACAAGACCGAGGACTATACCGACCAGATCTTCAAGCTGCGCCAGCGCAAGGGGGTCACGGTCGCCGAGGCGCGCCGCCTGATCCGCAAGAACCGCAATTACTACGGCGCGATGATGGTCAACGAGGGGGACGCCGACACGCTCCTCTCCGGCATCAACCACCATTACCCCGAGACCATCCGCCCGGCCCTCGAGATTATCGGCAAGCAGGAGGGGCTCTCCAGGGTCCACGGCGCCTACATGATGGTCACCAAGAAGGACGTGGCCTTCTTCGCCGACACCACCGTGACCATCGAACCGACCGCCGAGGAGCTGGCCGAAACGGCGGTCCTGACCGCCGAGCGCGCCCGCTACTTCGACATCGAGCCGAAGGTGGCGATGCTCTCCTTCTCCAACTTCGGCAGCGCCGAGCACCCGCTGACCCTCAAGGTCAAACGCGCCACCGCGCTGGTCAAGGAGCGGGCCCCGGATCTGATCGTCGACGGCGAGCTCCAGGCCAACGTCGCCCTCGATCCGGAGCTGATCACGAAACAGTACCCCTTCTCCAAGCTCAAGGGGGACGCCAACTGCTTCGTCTTCCCCGACCTCCAGTCGGGCAACATCAGCTACAAACTGCTGCACAAGCTCGGTGGCGCCGACACCGTCGGCCCGATCCTGATGGGAATGAAAAAGCCGGTGCACGTCCTGCAGCGCGGCGACGATGTCGCCGACATCGTCAACATGGCCGCGGTGGCGGTGGTCGACTGCCAGGAGCAGGACTGAATTACCCGCGCAGCGTAGTTTCAGGGGCAGCCTTCGGGCTGCCCTTTTTTGTCCCTCCGCGCATGCCATTAGCCTTGGCGCAGGCCGGCGATTCTGCTATCCTGCGTGACCGCAACCCACCAAGGAGATCATCCCATGCTGTATCAAAGCACCCGCGGCAAGGTTAAAGGAGTTTCGTTCAAGGACGCCGTGATGATGGGCCTCGCCGACGACGGCGGCCTGCTGCTCCCCGAAGCGCTGCCGCAGTTCTCGGCAGCCGCCCTGGAGAGCTTCCGACAGCTCGACTATCCTCAGCTCGCCTTCGAGATCATCTCCCGGTTCGCCACCGACATCCCGGCGCAGGACCTGCGCGAGCTGATCGATCGCAGCTACGCGTCCTTCACCCACCCCGAGATCACCCCGGTTGTCCACCAGGACGGGCTCTACATCCTCGAGCTCTTCCACGGGCCGACCCTCGCCTTCAAGGACGTGGCCCTGCAGCTGCTCGGCAACCTGTTCGAGTATCTGCTCAAGGAGCGCGGAGAGAAGATGAACATCCTCGGCGCCACCAGCGGGGACACAGGGAGTGCCGCCATCTACGGCGTGCGGGGGAAGGAGAATATCCAGATCTTCATTCTCCATCCCCATGGTCGGGTCTCGCCGATCCAGGAACTGCAGATGACCACCGTCACCGACCCGAACGTCCATAACCTGGCGATCCGCGGGACCTTCGACGACGGCCAGCGGATCGTCAAGGAGATCTTCGCCGACGTCGGCTTCAAGAGCCGCTACGCCCTCGGTGCGGTCAACTCCATCAACTGGGCACGCGTGCTCGCCCAGACCGTCTACTATTTTTACGCCTGGGGACGCGTGACCCGCCCCGGGGAGACGACCCCGATCCGCTTTTCGGTCCCGACCGGCAACTTCGGTGACATCTTCGCCGGCTACCTCGCCAAGCGCATGGGGCTGCCGATCGACAAGCTGATCCTGGCGACCAACCTCAACAACATCCTCTCCCGTTTCGTAAGCGACGGGGACTATTCCCTCGACGACGTGGTCCAGACCTGGTCACCCTCGATGGACATCCAGGTCGCCAGCAACTTCGAACGCTACCTCTTCTACCTGCTCGGCGAGGACGCCGAGGCCGTCTCACGTGCGCTCGAGGACTTCTCCGTGAACCGCAAGCTGTCCTTCACCCCGGAGCAGGTGGCCCTCATCCAGGACGATTTCCTCGCCCTTTCGGTCGACAACGACCAGACGCTCGAGACCATCCGCGCCTTCCATGCCGAGACCGGCTACGTGCTCGATCCCCATACCGCCGTCGGGGTCCGCGCCGGTCGCGTGCTCTGCCCGGAAGGGACGCCGCTCGTCTGCCTCGCCACGGCCCACCCTGCCAAGTTCGACGAGGCGGTCATCCAGGCCACGGGGAGCGCGCCCAACCGACCGGAGAGTCTCGACGGGATCGAATCCCGAGAGCGCCGGGTCGAGGTCATCCCGGCCGAGACCCCGGCCGTACGCGACTACCTCGCCGGCCACGCCATCTAGAACCGAAAGCTCCGGAGAGATCCGGAGCTTTTTTTCTTGTCCGCCCCCTCCGCATGATTCATAGTAAGTTTCACTTAATGATGGGAGGGTGCCATGCGTCCTACAGTCCGTATTTCTGGCCTGACGATCCTCGTCATGTGCCTTGTCGCCGCGACACCTCGACACATCGATTTTCGGGTCCGCAACCAGGGGATGGATACGCATGAAGTGCGCGTCAGGGATCTGAACTGCAGGAAGGCCCTGCCTGAGAAATGCCGACTCGCACGGGACCTGCTGCGCAGCAGTGACTGTCGGGACAACCCCGGCGCCGCAAAGTGCAGGCGGGCGCGCAATGCCCTCGGACGCGCGGAATGTGAAGCCGGGATGATCTATACGGGGACGCTCAAGGCTGGAAGCAGTGTCTCCATGGCGGCGTGCAATGACGGCAGCCGGCACGCCGAGGTGGAGATCCGGCTCGACAGAGGGGCCTGGACGACGTACCGTTGGATCGACCCCGACCAGACCCTCGAACTCCGTTAAAAAAGGGGCGCCAACGTGGCGCCCCTTGATTCACTTACTTCTTGAACTCGGCTTCAAACTTGCGCGTTTTGCCGTCGGCCAGCTTGGTCGCGACCGTGAAGTGGTACTCGCCGGGCTCGGCCAGGGTCACGTCCGCGCCGAAATGGCCCTGCATCCCCATCAGCTTGATCGGCTTCCCCTCCTCGCCCGAAGGTCCCTTGATCTTCACCGCCACGACACCTTCCTCGATGGTCTTACCACTCTTGGTATCGGTCAGGATAACCATGAAATGATGGGTCGTGTTCATCCCCATCTTGGCCATCGCCTCGCCGACATCCTTCATGTGCATGTTGGCCTTGACGCCATCTTCCTCTTTCTCGCCGAGCATGATCATACCGCCCTGCATCTGCATGCTGTCGTGGTCCATCTTGCTGTGGTCCATGCTGCCATGATCCATCATCTTGTGATCCGAGTGATCCTCATGGCTCATGGCCACCAGCACGGGTCCATCCGCAGCAGATGCGCTGCTTTTGGTGCAGCAGTCCGAGGCGAACGCAATCAGAGGCATCAGGGCAAAACTCGACAGGACAGTTAGAACAATCGCAATTCTTTTCATGTTTCGTCTCCTTGTGTCTGCGTCTTCGCAGGGTTTTAGGCTTCCTGAAGTTCTTCTAGGGCCGTCGGCTCTTGAGTCGTCCCGAGCTTATGGCCGCGCCATAGATAGTAGATCACCGGGTAGACCATCAACTCCATAATACCCGATGTCACTACGCCGCCCACCATCGGTGCGGCGATCCGTTTCATCACGTCAGCCCCGGCGCCATGGCTCCACATAATCGGCAGCAGGCCGGCAATGATGGTCGCAATGGTCATGATCTTGGGACGGATCCGCTTGACCGCGCCGTGATGAATCGCCTGCACGAGGTCACCACGAGTCAGCATGCGGCCATTCTCTTTCCAGAGCTTGTGCGAGAGGTCGAGGTACAGCAGCATGACCACCCCGGTCTCGGCGTCGAGTCCCGCCAGAGCGATCATCCCCACTAGCACGGCGACCGACATCTGGTAGTCGAGCACGTAGATGGTCCAGAACGCCCCGACCAGGGAGAACGGTACGGCGAGGAAGACGATCCCGGTCTTGATCAGCGACTTGGTGTTGACGTAGATGATCAGGAAGATGATCAGCGCGGTCAACGGGATAATGACCATGAATCGCTTGCTTGCCGCCTCCATGTATTCGTAATGGCCGCTCCAGACGATACTGTAGCCAGGCGGGAGGTTGATCTTTTCTGCCACGACCTGCTGAGCGTTCTTAACGAAAGTACCGACGTCGATACCACGCAGGTCGACATACACCCATGCGGTCTGACGGGCATTCTCGCTCTTGATCATTGGCGGACCCTGGTTGATGCGGATATCGGCCAGCTGCGAAATCGGAACGTGCGTGCCGTTCTTGAGCGGGACCAGCACCCGCTTGAGGGCCGGCAAGTCGTTGCGGAAGTCGGACTGGTAACGGACATTGACCGGGTAGCGTTCCAGCCCCTCGACGGTGGTGGTAACGTTCATGCCGCCGATAGCGCTTTGGATGATGTCCTGGACCTCACCGACCGTGAGACCGTAGCGGGCGGCAGCCACCCTGTCGACCTCGAAGTCGAGGTAGTACCCCCCCACAACGCGCTCGGAAAAGGCGGTCAGGGTCCCTTTCTGCTGACGCATCAGCGCCTCGACCTGCTCACCCAGGTCGCTCAGCACCTGGAGATCATCCCCCATAATCTTGATCCCGACCGGGGTCTTGATCCCGGTAGAGAGCATGTCGATGCGGGTCTTGATCGGCATGGTCCATGCGTTGGTCAGCCCCGGAAACTGGATCGCCTGATCAAGCTCCCGGATCAACTCGTCGACCGTGATCGGGCGGAGTTCAGGCCAGACCCAGCGCAGCGGTTTCTTAAGCAGTTCCGGCCAGTCGGAATAGAAGCGTTCGGAGTGGATGCGCCGCCACTGCTCCTCAGGTTTGAGCATGATGGTGGTTTCGAGCATCGACAGCGGGGCCGGATCGGTGGCGGTATCGGCCCTTCCGACCTTGCCGAAGGTCCTCTCCACTTCGGGGAAACTGGCGATGATCGCGTCGGTCTGCTGCAGCAGTTCGCGGGCCTTGGTGATTGACACACCCGGGAGGGTCGTCGGCATGTAGAGCAGGTCCCCTTCGTAGAACGGCGGCATGAACTCCGAGCCGGACTTGCTGAGAGGCCATGCGATCGAGAGGATCAGCACCGCCGCCACCAGCAGCGTCGCCCAGCGCCACCTGAGGACGAAATCGACCACAGGGTGGTAGATGCGGATCAACAGGCGGTTGACCGGATTGGCCTCCTCCGGCTTGATCTTGCCCCGTATGAACCAGCCCATCAGCACCGGCACGATGGTCAACGAGAGGAGCGCCGCGGCGGCCATGGCGTAGGTCTTGGTGTAGGCAAGCGGTTTGAAGAGTCGTCCGGACTGTTCATGGAGGGCGAAAACCGGCACGAAGGAGACCGTGATCACCAGTAGCGAGAAGAACAGCGTCGGCCCGACCTCCTTGGAGGCGTTGAGGATGATCTCCCAGTGCGGCTTCTTACCCTGGTCCCGTTCGAGGTGCTTGTGGGCGTTCTCGACCATGATGATCGCGGCGTCGATCATCGCCCCGATGGCGATGGCGATCCCCCCGAGGCTCATGATGTTGGCATTGATCCCCTGGGTGTGCATGATGATGAAGGCCATGAGGATCGCCACCGGCAGGGTAAAGATTGCCACCAGAGCGCTCGGAAGGTGGAAGAGGAACAGCGCCGTCACCAGGGCCACTACGATGCTCTCCTCGAGGAGCTTCTCGTTGAGGGTGTCGACGGCCCGCTCGATCAGTCCGGAGCGGTCGTAGACCGGGGTGACCGTGACGCCTTCGGGGAGGCCGACCTTGAGCTCTTCGAGTTTCTGCTTGACCCTTTCGATGGTCGCCTGGGCGTTCTCGCCGTAACGCATGACGATGATCCCGCCGACCGTCTCCCCCCGACCATCGAGTTCGGCGATTCCGCGGCGCAGCTCGGGGCCGATGGTCACCTCGGCAAAGTCGCGAACCAGGATCGGGGTGCCCCGAGAATCGGTGCCGACCACGATCTGCTCGATATCCTCGAGGGAGCGGATATACCCGTGGCCACGCACCATGAACTCGGTCTCCCCCATCTCGACCACGCGTCCCCCAACGTCACGGTTGCTGTTCTGGATGGCGCGCTTGATCTGGGGGATGGTCAGGTGGTAGGCAAGCAACCGATTGGGGTCGATGGCGACCTGGTACTGCTTGACGAATCCGCCGATGCTCGAAACCTCGGAGACCCCCTCGATCGCGGCAAGCTCGTAACGCAGGTACCAGTCCTGGATGGAACGGAGCTGCTGCAGGTCGTGCCGGTCGCTGGTCAGGGCATACTCATAAACCCAGCCGACTCCCGTGGCGTCGGGTCCGAGGCTCGGCGTCACCCCGGCCGGGAGCTTACCGCTGGCATAGTTGAGGTATTCGAGGACCCTGGAACGGGCCCAATAGATGTCGGTGCCGTCCTCGAAGATGATGTAGACAAAGGAGACCCCGAAGAAGCTGTACCCCCGCACCACCTTGGCATGAGGGACCGAGAGCATCTGGGTGGTGAGCGGGTAGGTGACCTGGTCCTCGACCACCTGGGGCGCCTGCCCCGAGTACTCGGTGTAGATGATCACCTGCACGTCCGACAGGTCGGGGATAGCGTCGATCGCCGTTTCGCGCAGGGCGTAGATTCCTGCGATGATGGCGAAGGTGGTCAGTATCACGACAATGAACTTGTTTCGGACTGACCATTCGATGATTCGTTCGAGTATCATAGCGTCTTATCCCTGCGCCGCTGCCTATTTGAACAACGCATCAAGGTCTTCTTTCGACTTCTTCGGCGCGTCGTCAAACAACGCGTCGAGGGAATCGCCCTTGGATGGCTGCGCGGTCACGGGCGGGTTTTCGGGCTCCATCATCTTGCGGATGGCCTCACGCAGTTTGCTCTCCGAGTCGAGCATGAACTGGGCGGAGGTCACCACCCGCTCCCCCTCGAGGAGGCCACCCAGGATCTCGACATGCCCCTGATCGTCGTGCAGTCCGGTACGCACGGCGCGGGGCTCGAAGCGCCCTTCGTCGAGCGCGACGAAGACCGTTTCCTGCTTCCCGGTACGCAGCACCGCCTCCGAGGGGACCACCAGAGCATTCTCGATCGGCTCGCCGAACACGCTCACATTGACGTACATGTCAGGTCTGAGCTTTAAGCCGGGGTTGTCGAGCTCGATTCGCGCCTTGACGGTACGCGTCCTGGCCTCAACGAACGGGTAAAGACGGTTGATGGTACCGTGAAGTTTCTCCCCCTCGTACGGCAGCTCGACTTCGGCGTGCAGCCCTTCCTTGACCCAGGGGAGCTCGTACTCGTAGATATCGGCATTGACCCAGACGGTGCGGATGTCTGCGATCTCCATCAGCTTGCCGCCGGCCTTGACGAACCCCCCCTCGAGAACCTGCTTGTCGGTCACGATGCCGTCGAAGGGTGCCAGCAATTTAAGGGTACGGCTTGCCTGACGGGTCTTTTCGAGGCGCTCGATCTGGCGCTCGGAAACATCCCAGTACGCGAGGCGCCGGCGCGAGGCCTCGAGCAGGCGCTGCGCCCCTTCGACGATGGCGGGGAACGGACTGGTACTGACCGCGTCCCGATTCTTGAGGGCCAGCAGGTACTCTTCCTGCGCCGTCACCAGCTCGGGGCTGTAGATTTCGAGCAGGACTTCACCCTTACGTACCACCTGACCCAGTTCCGCGACGTGCAGCTTCTCGATCCAGCCATCGATTTTGGGAGTGACATGGAATTGCTTCGGCTCGGCGTAGGAGACCAGTCCGACGGTGCGCACGGATCGTGACAGCCGATGCCGAACCGCCTGGGTGGTGCGCAGCCCCATGCTTTGTATGGTTACCGGATCGATGGCGATCACGGCTCCGCTGGTCCCCTCCCCCTCGTACACCGGGACAAGGTCCATCCCCATCGGAGACTTACCTGGCTGATCGCTGATGTAGGTCGGGTCCATCGGTGCGACCCAGTACTTGACTTTCTTCTCCCCGTCCGTGGCTTTGCTCCCGCCGGAACCGGTCGCAGGCTTGAGAGGAGTGAGTTCCATGTTGCAGATCGGACACAGGCCAGGCTCGTCGGTAATGATCATCGGGTGCATGCCGCAGGTCCACTTCTGTCCCTCTTCGGCATGCACGATGCCGAAGCTGTGCACATGGCCGTCCAGCGTGAAAATTCTGGGGATAAGGCCGGTTCCTGCCAGAAGCAGAAGGATGAGCAGGGGAATCGATACACGGGCTGAACTCTTCATGGCTGTCGATCTTCTCCTGATGTCATGGAGTCGATGGGAAATGCCTCCGCATCGGCTCCGGAGAGCTGCTGAAAACGGGCCCTGGATCGAAAGAAATCACTCAGGGCGCGATGATATTCGGTCTGATAGGCATAGAGGTTCGAGAGGGCGCTCATCACTTCCAGGAAGGAGACTCGACCAACCTGGTAGGCACTCACCACGGCCTCGTACGACTGCTGGGCCTGGGGGATGATTCCGGTCCTGTAGAGCAGGATCAGGTCGCGCCCCTTGGTGAGCTGGGCATGAACTTCCTGCAACGCGGACACGTTGCGGTTGTAGACCTCGCGGTACTGGGCCTGGGCCATGGAGAGCCCATACTCGGCATCAGCCACGGCGGCACGACGTTTCCCTTGAAAGATAGGGAGGTTGAGGCTCAATCCTGCGCTGACGAAATCCTCCCCACCGTCGGGGAGGTTGTCGTCCCGGAAACGATACCCCGCCCAGAGCCCCAGATCGGGCCAGTAGTCGCGCTGGGCCAGTTTTTTCTGCGCCCCGTACTGATCGATCAGGGCACGATAGGCCGCGAGCATCGGACGGTTGGCTTCCATACCCTGGAGGGCCCGCTCCAGGTCTTGCACATCCAAAGCGCCGTCAAGAGCGCCGGGAGCAAAAGACCCTTGGCCCCGATTGAGCAGAGCCTCGAGCTCGGAAACGACAGCCTCGCGGTCGCGCTCAAGGCTCAGTTGACGGTCCATGAGGCGGGAACGCTGCAGCTGGGCACGAAGCACGTCCTGCTGCATCCCTTCCCCCACCGCAAACCGGGTCTCGCTCAACCGGGTGAGCTGGTCGATAACCTCGAGGTTACTGCCGACAAGTCGTAACGACTGATCCAGGGAATAGAGACGGTACCAAGCATCTCGCACCATTCGGACAATCTCGGTACGACGTTCGAGGTACATGGCCCGGTACCAGTCAGCCTGCTGGGCGGCGATCTCCCCCTTGAGGGAGAGTTTCCCGGGGAAAGGGATCGACTGATCGAGGCGCAGGTCATTCCCGGTCATGGCGTACTCGTCCGAAGCGAGGGAATCGACCGGGTAACTGGAGAATCCGAACGAGAGGCGCGGGTCGGCGAGCGAACGTGCCGGCGTCTCCTTCTGCTGGTACATTCGCCATCGGGATTCAGAGGCCTTCAAATCCGGGTTGTTTGCCAGAGCTTCTTCAACAAGCGCCCCAAGGTCCTGAACGTTAGGTGGCTCGGCGAATGACGCATCCGGAGCAGAGAGAGACAGCACTGCAAGCAGCGCAGGTACGATAAGTATCAACGTGAAGACGCGCGTTTTCATACCTCTCTCCTTAAACATGAACTATGCCAATAGGGAATTCACGTAAATACAGCTGGTTACGAAGGACAAAAGAGCGAAGGACGACGCAGGTGAAGAATAGTCTACAGCCCAGGGGAGAATAATCCACAAAACAGGCTGAACAGGGAGAGAGATGGGGGGCTAGAGATCTTCGGCAAGTGACACGCTGAAGCGCTCCCCATCGCGGGAAAACTCCACCCGGTCGCTCTCGATCCTTTCGACCACGTACCCATCGATCATCGTGCCGACCATCACCGGGAGGTCGTTGACGATCGCCATGCGCGCTCCCCGGTCCTGGTGAAAGGCGATCCCGGAAACCGTCAACTGCCCCGTCACATCTGCCGGAGCAGGCTTTTCGGGGAGGAGAGGCATGGGAGGAGCGACCTGTTTTGAGGGCTGTGGCGCGACAGGCGTCGTTGGCGGAGGTGCCACGGGCGTGGCCGCCGGGTTGGTTAACGTCCGGGGTTCAGGTGTCACGGAGAACGTGTGACGCGGGGTCCAGAACAGCCATGCCAGCAGGACAAGTAGCGACACACATACCAGCAGGAGCAGCACAAAAAACGGCTGGCGTCCTGCCGCAGGGCGTTTCGTCGAATCCTCGCGCAGAATGTCCCAGGCGATATCCCCCTGCCGTTTCCCATCTGCGGCTTTGCGCTCTTCGAGCTTCTTGAGGGCCTTGAGTATCGTGCTCATGACCCCCCTCCCCCCGAACGCAGGGTCGCGACATCGTCCATCCCTCCGAGCTGTCCGAGCAGCATCAGCGTACGTGGCCCGACGCGGCCGTCGACCAACAACCCCTTGTCGTGCTGGAAGCTACGCACCGCGTCGAGGGTCTCTGGGTCGAAAACGCCGTTGAACACCCCACTGAAATATCCGGCGCCGAGCAGCCGCTTCTGGATCTCGGCGATCGCGCGGCCCTGGTCACCGAGGTTGGCAATCTCACTCGAACCGATGGGATTCCGCCAGACCAACAGGGCCTCGTTGTCCCAGAACGAGGAGAGCTGATCTCGGCCGAGAGATGCGGCAGAAGGCGATGCGGGTGCAACCGTGAACCGCTCACCATCGGCTGCGAGCAAGGCCAGATACCTGCGCCCCGGGAGCCCGGGGAGACGCAGTGGGAGCAAGGCCGGCGTGTTGTGATTAAGCAGCTCGTCGAGTGTCCCCTCGAAACGGTAGATCGACAACCCGCGCGAACGGACGGCCTGCTCGATGGGAGCCGACGTCTCGGGATCGAGGGATGCAACGCTCCAGCGGCTGAAAAGACTCGAAAGCGCGAGATTGAGCGACCCCTGTTCGGTCAATCCGGCGAGTTCCAGAGTGAGTGGATGAATCGTCGCCGTCGGAGCGGAGACGGAGGGGGCTGCCGCGGGGGAAGCGGGGGCCACCGGACGCTGCTGAAGAGTCACGGTCACGGCACCGAGCAACAGACCGCCAACCAAAAGGGACGCTGCGACCGGCCGGGCAAAACGTACGCCGGGGCGGCCCAGGGGGGCACGCAGCTCGCGCCGCGCCTGGCGCAGGTGCTTCGCTTGAACCTGGCGGCGTTCATCGGTAAAGGTGATGAGAAGCGCCCGGTCGAGCAAGATGTTCAGCATGCGCGGGATCCCCCGACAAGCTCGGCAGGCACGCTGAAGTGCAGACTTCGCAAACAACCTTTCGGGATCGCCGCCGGCGACCTCGATGCGATGACGGGCGTAATCGAGACATTCCCGGAATGCCAGCGGACTGAGGCGGTAAAAGACCGAGATTCTCTGACGCAGCTGACGCAACTTGCGGGTCTCGAGGACCTTGGCCAGTTCTGGTTGACCGACCAATACGATCTGCAGGAGCTTGTCGGTTTCGGTCTCGAGATTCGACAGCAGACGGACCTCCTCGAGAGCCGAACTCCCAAGATTCTGAGCCTCGTCGATGACCAGGACGACGGTGCGCCCGGCGGCGTTCTGGTCGAGAAGGAAAACGTTGAGGGCGTTGAGCAGCTCGTCACGTCCGGTTCCGGGGTCTTCGACTCCGAGCTCGCGCATGATCCCGCGCAGCAGCTCGAGCGAAGAGACACGGGGATTGAAGATGAACGCGGTGCGGTACTCCTCTTCCGGGAGCTGTGTCAATAGCGAGCGGAGGAGCGTGGTCTTGCCGGTGCCGACTTCACCGACCACGGCAATGAAACCGGTGCGGTTGCGCAAGCCGTAGAGGAGATGGCCAAGCGCTTCACGGTGCGTTCCGCTGAGGTAGAGAAACGCGGGGTCCGGGGTCAGCGAGAAGGGTTTGCTGGTGAGCTTGAAATGCTCAAGATACATGGCCTGACCTTCATTCAGAGGTGTTATTCGGCAACGGTCCAAATCGTACCTTTTTCCCTTTCGCCGTGCAAGTCACCTGCTATAGTTACGCATAATATGCACCGCTATCCCTTCCCTGGAGCCCTTCGTGAACAGCTGGAAATCCTATACGGCAGACACCCGCATCGCCTATTTCTCGATGGAAATCGGACTCAGTCACGACATCCCGACCTACAGCGGCGGCCTCGGAGTCCTCGCAGGCGACACCATCAAGAGCGCCGCTGACCTGAAGCTGCCGATGGTCGCCGTCACTCTCCTCAGCCGTCGCGGATACTTCCGCCAGAGCATCGACCCCCAGGGGTGGCAGCAGGAAAGCGAAATCGTCTGGCAGCCCGAGAAGTTCATGGAGCTCCTCCCGGCCAAGGTACTGGTCTCTATCGAGGACCGCGACGTCAAGGTTCAACCCTGGCTCTACCGGGTCAACAGCCCCACGGGCGGGGTTGTTCCGGTGCTGTTCCTCGACACCGACATCCCGGGGAACGCCGACGACGACAGACGAATCACAGACCAACTCTATGGAGGCGATCTCGAGTACCGTCTCAAACAGGAAATCGTCCTGGGCATCGGCGGAGCGCGTATCCTCGCAGCGCTTGGCTACAAGATTATGAAGTATCATCTCAACGAGGGGCATGCCAGCCTCCTCACCATCGAGCTGATGTCGCATGAAAGCGTGCTCTACGAAAGCGACAACCCACTCGGCACCATCGCCCTGCGGACCATCAGCGAAAAATGTGTCTTTACCACCCACACCCCGGTGGAGGCCGGTCACGACATCTTCCCCTGGGATATGGTGGAGCGGGTGATGCGCCCTTCTCTCCCCCTGTCGCTGCTCAAACAACTCGGCGGCGAGGACAAGTTCAACATGACCATGCTCGCCCTCAACCTCAGTCACTACGTCAACGGCGTGGCCAAGAAGCACGGTGAGGTATCGCAGGCCATGTTCCCAGGCTTCCAGATCCACGCCATTACCAATGGCATTCATCCGTTTACCTGGGCTTCCCCTTTCTTCACCTCTCTATTCGACCGCTATCTCCCCGGCTGGGCCAACGAGCCGGAGCTGCTGGTCCGTGTCGACATCATCCCCGACCAGGAGATCTGGGATGCGCATTGTGGAGCCAAGGCTCTCCTGATCCAGTATGTCCGCGAGGCGAGTGGCGCCGAACTCGACCCGGACATCCTGACCATCGGGTTTGCACGCCGGTCGGCCACCTACAAACGTGCTGATCTGATCTTTCACGACATCGAGCGGCTCCTGGCGATCGCCGGCGGGAAACTTCAGCTGGTCTTCGGCGGCAAGGCGCATCCGCACGACGCCCCGGGGAAGCGCCTGATCCAGAACATCGTTCAGCACTGTCAACAGCTTAAGGGACAGATCGAGTGCGTCTATCTGCAGAACTACAACATGGAGATCGCGGCGACCATGATTCCTGGGGTCGATGTCTGGCTGAACAACCCCATGAGGCCCCTGGAAGCATCGGGTACCAGCGGCATGAAAGCCGCCCTAAACGGCGTCCCCAACTTCAGCATTCTGGACGGCTGGTGGATCGAGGGGCATATCGAGGGGATCACTGGCTGGTCGATCGGTCCGGAACCGGACAAGCAGGACCTGCACGCCGAACAGGAAGAGATTAGCGCCCGAGACGCCGACGACATGTACACCAAGCTGGAAAGGATTGTTTTACCGACCTACTATCAGGACCGCGAGGGGTGGCTGCAGATCATGAAGAACGCTATTGGCAAGAACGCCTACTATTTCAACACCCACGCCATGCTGCGCCGGTATGTAACCGAAGCCTACATCCGCTAATCGACCTCAGCGCACCGAGATCAGCAGCTGCTTCAGTTCTTCGACGGCGCCCCTCAGCTCGGCTAGCTTGTGCGCCGCTCCGGCGAAATCCCTCTCCCGGGCTAAATCCTCCATTTCCCGCGCCAGGGCATAGGCATGCATGGCACAAAACAATCCGACCACCGATTTCAGACCATGGGCCGCAGCCTCGAGCTGACGGGCGTCCCGCGTCAAAATCGCATCCTCCAGCGCCTGCATGTCCGATGGCACCTCATGCAGGAAGTCCGCAATGAACTCCCGCATAAATCCGTGATCGGACGTTACCGCCGCCAGAATCTTCTCACGGTCCTCGCCGCAGACCGTCATGCGCGCTCCTTGTGCCGCTCATCCAGCAGGCGATTGATGGTCGAAAACAACACTTCACGCTCGATCGGTTTGGCAACGTAATCATCCATACCGGCCGTCAGACATTTTTCCCGGTCCTCTTTCATAGCATGAGCCGTCACCCCGACGATCGGGATATGACCACCCTGCTCCCGCTCACAGCGGCGGATATGGCGTGTCACGTCAAGTCCGTCCATCCCCGGCATCTGCACGTCCATGAGGATCAGGTCGTACCCTCCCTGCTCCCAGGCTTTCAGTGCCTCAAGTCCGTCATTCACCGCTGCGACATCGTATCCGGCCCGCTTGAGCATCGCCAGCGCGACCTTGCGGTTGAAGGGGTGATCCTCGACCAGCAGCAACCTCCCCGGAACCGGCTTTGGCATCGGTAAGGGCGTTACACGATCTTTCTCCACTGGAGCCGACCGGGAAGAATGAACTCGCTGTTCTTCGCCCAAGATTCCGGCAACCGCCTCGACCAGCTCCTGACGGCCCGGTGGCTTGAACAGGTAATGTTCGACTCCGATCTTGCGGCAGGCCAGCGCCTGGCGGCGATCCCGGGTCGCGGGCAGCATCATCAGCAGCGCGGTGCGTAGCGCGCGGCTGGAGAGGACCCCCTCGGCAAATGCGAGCCCGCTCATTCCAGACATCTGGGCGTCGACAATCACGAGATCGAAGGGCTCCTTGTCTTCGACCGCCTGCTCGAGCGCTTCAAGCGCCTGCGGTCCATTCGAGCAGATCGCCGTCTCGGCACCACACCCTGCCAGAATCTCGTTGGTCACCAGGCGGCTTGCGGCGTGATCGTCGACAACCAGAATTTTCCGACCGGCAAGGTCGGGCAGTTCAAGATGAAACGCTTCCTTGCAGTTGATCTCGAACGGGAGGATAAACGAGAACGTGCTCCCCTCCCCGAGACGGCTCTCTAGCCGCAGTTCACCCCCCATCATCTCGACCAGTTGACGGGAAATCGAGAGGCCGAGTCCTGTTCCGCCGTATTTGCGGGTTGTCGACGAGTCTGCCTGGCGAAAGCTTTCAAACAAGTTGCGGATTTGCTCCTCGGAAATCCCGATGCCACTGTCTCTGACAGCAAATCGAATGGTGCAAGGGGGATCCGACTGACCCTCTTCACACCGAACCTTGGAAACCTGCAGGATGACCTCGCCGCCGTCGGTAAACTTGATACCGTTCCCGATCAGGTTGATGAGCACCTGGCGCAGCCGCAGGGGGTCGCCGATGACGCTCGCAGGAATGTCCCGGTCGACTTGACAGACCAGCTGGAGCCCCTTTTCGTGAGCCCTCAGGGCCATCGACTTGATGGTCCGTTCGACCGTGCTGTGAATCTCGAACGGAATCCGCTCGAGCTCGAGATGCCCTGCCTCGATTTTCGACAGATCCAGAATGTCGTCGATGACTTTCAGCAGACCCGTGGCCGAGGAGTGCACCATCTCGAGGTATTCGCGCTGGTCACGGTTGAGACTCGACTCGATCGTCAGCTCGGTCATGCCGATGATGGCGTTCATGGGGGTGCGAATTTCGTGACTCATGTTGGCCAGAAACTCGCTCTTGGCCCTGTTGGCGTTCTCCGCCGTGATCTTGGCCACCTGAAGCTCGATCTCGCCCTGTTGGCGGGCCAGTTCGGCACGGAAATATTTCCGCCATGCCACGAAGATCCCGATGCTGCCGCACATCCAGATCAGCAGATGCGTGAAGCTGTGCGCGAAGATATCCCTGAGGGCATTCTCCTGGAAGGGCCGCAGCGGGATCGTGACACTCAAACCGCCGTAGATGTTGCCGCGACGGTACCCTTCGGCCGAATGACAGCGGATACACCCCTCTTCGCCAAGCAACGGGGTCATCAACCTGCGGTAGCGCTCCCCTTCAAGGGTTTCGATGCTTGCGACCTCAGGTTCTCCCTCGAAAATTTTAGCGAGCGCCGCCTGTTCCCAGCTGTCCGGTGCGTTCTGAGGGTTGATCGGTGTCGGGTGGGTCATCCGGGTGCGGATACCGAAGCTGCGTTCCTGCAGTTCGGAGACCAATCGACTCATGTACTCCGGGTTGACCAGGGTCAAGTCGATCCCCGCGTCGGTTTTAAGATCGCGGTGAGGATGGTCGGCGAGATAGGGGTTCGGCTGAATCCCTCCGGCGGTGTTCATGTAGATCCCTCCGCTGGAGGAGGCCCAACGGCGATACAGCGAGTCCTTGTCCGAAACGGCGCGGGCCTGGATCAGAGAGGCGGCATACATGTTCACGTGCGTCACCGAGATGTCCCAGGCCAAAAAAATCATGACCATGATCGACCAGACGCACAGAAGCATCAGCAGGCGCCTGCGGCGCTTACGGATGAAGGTGTCATGGTCGAACTGTTGCAGCTGCTGGTTCATAGCATCCCCGCGGAATTCAGGACAAATAATAAGAAATTAATCTGACTGTTGCAATGAAAGGATGCGGAAAAGTGACTGTCGCATAGAAAAAGGCCTGCAGAGAGTCTGCAGGCCTTGATTAAATGGCGGCCCCGGCGCGATTCGAACGCACGACCTACCGCTTAGGAGGCGGTTGCTCTATCCAGCTGAGCTACGAGGCCAGTTAGTACGTGCGGTGTTATAGACCGATCTGCACTGCGAGGCAACCCCTAGAACTTGAGCAGGCTGAAAACCTTCCCCTCGGGGAGACGCTTGCGACCGTCGAGAAACTCCAGCTCGGCCATGAAAGCACATTCGACCAACTCTATCTTGAAATCTTCGAGCAAACCGACCACCGCCTCGACCGTACCACCAGTTGCCAGCAGGTCGTCGGCGATAATGACGCGTTCACCGGGTGAGAACGCGTCGTCATGGATTTCGAGGGTGTCGGTCCCGTACTCGAGATCGTAACTCCGCGAGCGGGTCTTGTACGGAAGCTTTCCTGGTTTGCGCACCAGAACGACCCCGGCACCCAGCTTGTAGGCCAGAGCCGAGCCGAGGACAAAGCCGCGGGCCTCGACCCCGACCACCTTCTGGATATTCCTCCCCACGTAACGGTGAGCGATCAGGTCGATCATGCGGTGAAAGCTGTGCCCATCGGCCAACAGGGTGGTGATGTCTTTGAACACAATTCCCTTTTTGGGGAAATCGGGGATATCCCGAATAATCTTTTTCAAGTCGTCCACGTTGTCTCTCCTGAGGGCATCCCTGCCCGTCTAGTCCTAGTCACGACCAGGCAAACCATCCTTTTCCTGCATGATGGCTCGCAGCTTGTCGAGACTCTTGGCTTCGATCTGCCGAATTCGTTCGCGGGTCACGCCGAATTTCTTGCCGATGGTATCGAGGGTTTGCGGCTCACAGTCGTTGAGACCGAAACGGAGCGTCAGGATCTCCCGTTCGTTTTCATTCAGGGAATCGAGCCACTCGCTGACATGGGCGAACTTGTCGAGCGATTCCAGCAACCCCGAGGGGTCGACGGCTGAAGGATCTTCAATTGTATCCATCAGGCTGTAATCGTTGTTTTCACCCATCGGATGTTCGATCGAATAGGTTTTGCGCACCAGTGAGGAGAGACGCCGAATGTAACTCGGGTCGACGTCCATGGCGAAGGCGATCTCCTCGACTTCCGGTTCCCGGTTGAACTCCTGAACCAGGCTCCGGGTGATTTTGATCATTTTATTGATATCGTCGGATACGTGAACCGGCAGGCGGATGGTGCGGCTCTGATTGACCAGGGCCCGCTCGATCGACTGACGGATCCACCAGGTGGCATAGGTCGAGAAACGGCACTCCTTGCTGAGCTTGAACCGTTCCACGGCCTTGATCAGCCCCATGTTCCCTTCTTCGATCAGATCAAGAAACGGCAGGCCGCGATTCATGTAACGTTTGGCGATCTTGACAACCAGGCGAAGATTCGACTCGATCATGTGATCCCGGGCCGCCATGTCGCCCTTGGAAATACGCCGAGCCAACTGCTTCTCTTCCTCGGCGGTCAGCAGCGTCGTCCGTTGGATCTCCCTCAGGTAATGCTTGATCGCATCGTCCGAGTGGAAGTCGTCATCCGGCTTCTGATCTTCCTTCTCTTCGTCCTCAGAGGCGTCGGACTCCTCGTTCTGATCAGACAACTCGAGCTCGCCCTCCTCGTCATCGACTTCAGACGAATCGTCCAGTTCCTCATCCCGATCGAGGTCGGTTACTTCCACATTGCTTTTTTTCTTGGCACCCATGGTTCCCTCCCGGAGAATCGGACCCGCCCGGAGCTGCTCATGGCAGGTACTTGGACGGATCGACACTTTTCTTTCCGTAACGAATTTCAAAATGCAACCGCGGGGCACCCCCTCCCGGAGGGGCCCCGGAGTAGGCGATCTTCTCCCCCTTGCTGACAAACGCACCACTACGCACGAGATTACGTCGGTTGTAGCCGTACACCGTGAAGTAGGCATCGTCGTGCTTGATGATAATCAGGTTGCCGTAGCCACGGATACCATCGCCACTGTAAATGACGCTCCCGGCAGCCGCGGCCTTCACCGGAGTGTTCACCGGCGTAGAAATTTCCACCCCTTTACAGGGCTCCTTGCCACTTTCGGAAAAACAACGGATCACCTTACCCTGAACCGGCCAGTTGAATCGGTCCTTGTCCGGCTTGGCTGTCGAAGTGTTCGTCGCGGGTTTGACCTTCGGTCTGTTTTCGACAGGCCTGGCAACACGCTTCGCAGGGGGAGGAACCTCATGCCGGGGCTGGGACACCACCGGCTGTGGAGGTTTGGCCGTGGCAGGGACATCGATCACCTTGGCCGCGCCAGGGATGAAGAGACGCTTCCCTACCGGCAGTTCTCGCGGATCGGTGATATTATTGATGCGCGCCAGATAGGTCTCCTCGACCCCGTAATCCCGGCTTATACGATATAAGGTCTGCCCCTCCCTGACGACGTGATAAACCCCCGTGGAGGAGACGCAGGAACACAGCAGAGCGAGGATCAGGGCGAGATGTAGGCATTTCACGCGAAAGACAATCATTGCACCCCCGGACCTGCGTAGATTAGCGGATGCGACCGAAGACCGTCAACCACTTAGCCGATTATCAGGCCAATCCCCTCCAGAGTACTAACACGACCAGCGCAAGGAGCAGCACCAGGTAGGTTAACAGGTTGAAGTAGCGAT
Organism: Desulfuromonadaceae bacterium; assembly: GCA_003246035.1. Next base: position 48,280 of record QKBP01000075.1, read on the forward strand.
CGATAAACGACTTGATCGGCGCTCCGAAACGCCAGATCAAACCGGCGAGGAGAAAGAAACGGAGGCCGCGACTGATCAGGGAAGCCGCCAGGAAAACAGGCAGGTTGATCTGGAACACCCCGGCAGACAGAGTAAACAGCTTATAGGGAATCGGGGTAAATCCCGCGGCGAATATCGTCCAGAAACCGTAGCGATCAAACAGCGCCTGGACCTGGGCGAACCCTTCCGGGGTAAACCCCGGAACCAGCGCATAGAAGTGACCGGAGAGGATATCCCAGGCGCCCCACCCGAGCAGATAGCCGAAACCTCCTCCGAGTGCCGAGCCGAGCGAGCAGATCAGGGCATAGCGCCACGCCTTGTTAGTACGTGACAAAGACAGAGCCATCAGCAGCGGATCGGGGGGAATCGGGAAAAAAGAGGCCTCCGCGAAGGAGAGCGAGAACAGGGCCGGCGGTCCATACGGAGATTCGGCCCAGGAGAGGACCCAGTCGTAACCCTTCCGCAGCCAGCGCATCAGTAACGACCGTCCTTCCATCCGTTTTCACCCACGAGAGGGACAAAACGGCAGCCCAGCAGACGTTCCTCTTCGAATCGCGTCTCATCCTTGCGCGTCACGCGCAACAGGAACTGCTCGGCTTTGTCTCCCACCGGGATAAGCAACCGTCCACCGGGTTTAAGTTGTTCCTTGAGGCGGTCGGGAAGGACCGGGGCCCCGGCCGTCACCATGATCGCGTCAAACGGTCCGACCTCGGGCCAGCCGAGGGTCCCGTCACCAAGCTTGAGCTGGACGTTGCTGCAGCCGAGTTGGTCGAGTACCTGGCGGGCGCGGCGGGCCAGGGCGGGATGTCTCTCGATGGTATAGACGCGACGAACCAGACAGGAGAGCACGGCGGCCTGATACCCCGAACCGGTCCCGATTTCGAGCACCTCTTCCCGCCCCTGCAATTGGAGAGCCTCACTCATGTAGGCGACGATGTAGGGGTGAGAAATCGTCTGTTTGTCACCGATCGGCAACGGCGCATCGCCGTACGCCTGGGCCTGGAGAGCATGTTCAACAAACAGGTGTCGAGGAACCTTGCGCATGGTGTCCAGGACGCGCTGGTCTTGAATCCCCTTGGCGATGAGCTGCTGATCGACCATGCGGCGGCGGGCTATCGAGAATTCGGGGACGGCTCTCATGGGTCTATTCCGAGATCCTGTGACGTCGAGTAACCGTTCTGCTTGAGCACGCTGAACGCGCCGTAATTGGTCAAGTCGAGATGCAGTGGGGTCACGGAGACATAGTGATGAGCGACTGCGTGAAAATCGGTGCCGGGGATGTTTTCGAAGCCGATCTCTCCACCGCCGAGCCAGTAATAATCCTTGCCGCGGGGATCAAGCTTACGCTCGACCAGATCGGAATAAACCCTCTTCCCCTGGCGGGTAAGGCAGATCCCGCACAGCTCCTCGGCGGACCGCGGCGGAACATTGATATTCAGAAAGGTGTCCGGAGGGAGCCCGGTTTCCAGGGTCCGTTCTGCGATTGTGCGGGCATAATCCGCAGCCACTCGATAATCGTCGATCGTACGGCCATCACCGTCGAGCGAAACGGCAAGCGCAGGAACCCCCATCAGGGTGGCCTCCATCGCCGCCGACACGGTCCCCGAATAGGTGATGTCGTCTCCCATGTTCCCTCCCCGGTTGATGCCGGACACCACGATCTGCGGCTTGTCACTGAAGAGCCCGTGCAGGCCGAGGTTGACACAGTCGGTCGGGGTACCGTCGACGGCGTACCAGTCGTCGGCATGTTCCCAGACTCGCAGCGGCGAATGAAGCGTCAGGGCGTGACTGACGGCGCTGCGTTCCCGGTCAGGCGCCACAACGACCACGTCACCCAGTGCCTGCATCGCCTCGACAAGGGCACGCAGGCCCGGTGCCGTAATGCCGTCGTCATTGGTCAGAAGAATCAGCAAGGAGGCCTCGGACTAAGATTTTTTTTTGCGAACGGATTTCTTGACGGACGGAGTAGCGATGGGTGCGATGGAATCGCGCAAGGCGACGATCTCTGAACGGAGCGCCCGCAGGATCTGGCGCATGTCCCCATCATCCTTGATCAGACTGGGTTGCGGATCGTTCTTTGAGGGGGTGCTCTTTTTGGACTGGCTCTTCAGCAGACTCTTGGCCCCGGAAATGGTAAATCCGCGATCATAAAGGAGTTCCTTGATGCGCAGAGCGGTGTCGATGTCTTCACGGCGAAAGAGCCGCTGTTTGGAGCGGCTCTTACCAGGCTTGAGGCAGGCGAACTCCGACTCCCAGTAGCGCAGCACGTGCGGTTTGACCCCGACGAGATCGGCGACTTCACCGATCTTGAAATACACTTTGTCAGGTATTTCCCTCGCCATGGCTACGCTCCGGGATCAGCATCACTCCCCGTTGATGGCCGCCTTCAGAACCTGACTCGGCTTGAACGTCAGGATGCGGCGGGCCGAGATGGTGATCTCATCACCCGTCTGGGGGTTGCGACCGCGCCGGGAGGCTTTTTCCTTAACGAGGAAGTTTCCAAAACCGGCAATCTTGATCTTTTCACCGTCCTCGAGAGTCGATTTCATAAGATCGAAAACGGTTTCAACAATGTCTGCCGACTCTTTCTTGGAAAAGCCTGTTCTGAGGTAGACATTTTCTACGAGGTCTGCTTTTGTCATGTCGCCTCCGTGGAATTACATAGGTACCTGAATTTCATGGATAAATACCACAGGACCAACGAAGATTCAACAACTTTCAGCGGATTTCTGCGCCGAGCTTGTCGATGAGCGCCTTGACCAGTCGCCCGTGGGTCTTGCTGATTTCTTCGTCAGTCAGGGTGCGATCGCTGGAACGATAGCGGACACGGACCGCGAGGCTTTTTTTCCCTTCCGGCACCCCTTTACCACGATAGAGGTCAAAGAGCACGACCTCCTCGACGTCCTTCCCCTTGGTCCTGCCGAGCACGTCGAATACCTCTGCGACCGCGACCTGCTCGTCGATCAGGAAAGCGCTGTCACGGAATACATCGGGAAACCGTGACGGCGCCACGAAGGGGTCAAAGTCACGGGCCAGGGCGAAGACCGCCTCCAGATCGAGGTCGACCACAAACAACGGGACGTCGATTTCGAAACGGCTCAACACCCGGGGATGCACCTCGCCCAGGGTCCCAAGACGGGCCTTTCCGGAATAAACCGTACAACTCTTGCCGGGATGATAGAAAGTCTCGCTGGCGGTAGCATCCCAGGTGAGACGATCGATCCGCAGCCGCTGGAATAGAGACTCGACCAGACCCTTGGCATCGAAGAAATCGACTGCCTCGTTCCCTTGAGCCCAGCCCTCGGGGTGACGTCGACCGGTCAGAGCCACGGCGAGACGCAGGTTCTCTTTCGGGAGTTCCTCGCCCGGCGCGGGGTGAAAGACGGGGCGAAGCTCGAACAGCCTCAGGTCACGGGAACGGTATGCGAGATTGCGTGCCACCGTATCGAGCATGCTCGGGATCAGCGAGGTACGCATCACCGACTGGTCCTCGGTGAGCGGGTTGAGAATCTGCACCATGTCGCGCCGCAGGTCGTCCGAAGCGAGGGCGATGCGATCGTTCACGTTCGGGTGGACAAAGGAATAGTTGATCACTTCCGAACAACCACCGATGGCGAGCGCCTCCCTCAGTGCGGTCACGCGCCCCAACTGCGCCGGGGGGAGATGCGTGACAGCCTCACCCTTCGGCATCGTGACCGGGATCTGGTCGTATCCGTGCAGGCGCGCAACCTCTTCGATCAGATCGACCTCCCGCTCGATGTCGGGTCGAAACAGCGGCACCTTGACCATCAGGGGATCGGCTTGGTCATCAAGCGGTTCGAGGCCGATCGAAGCGAGATAGCTCGCGACCTGAGAAGTGGCGAGGTCCAGGCCGAGCAGATCGTTGCAGCGCTGCAGCGCGATGGGTACCTGACGAGGTTCGAGGACCACCGGGCAAACATCGATGAGCTCGGGCGCCACGGCCCCACCGGCCGTCTCGACGATCAATGAGGCCGCGCGGTCAAGCGCGCGGGGGATCATGTCAAAGTCGGCACCCCGCTCGAAGCGATGCGAGGACTCGGTGTGAAGGCCGAGCCGCTTGGAGGTACGCCGGATTCCGGTCGGCTCGAAATAGGCGCTCTCGAGCAGGACATCAATCGTGTCGTCCTGGATCTCGGAGTTCTCCCCCCCCATGACGCCGGCCACGGCCACGGGCCCCTCACCGTCGCAGATCATCAGGTCATCGGAGCTCAGGGTGCGTGACTGCCCGTCAAGCGTCACGAACGGCTCGCCGTCACGCGCACGTCGGACCACGATCCGACGACCGCGCAACAGGTTGAAGTCGAACGCGTGCAAGGGGTGCCCCAACTCCATCATGACGTAGTTAGTGACATCGACCACGTTGTTGATCGAACGCATGCCGACAGCTTCGAGCCTTCGGATCATCCAGTCGGGCGAAGGGCCGACCTTGATGCCACGGATCAATCGCGCGGCGTAGCGCGGGCAGCGCTCTGGATCCTCGATGGTGACAGAGGTGTCCTGCGATGCGGCATCGCCCTGCTCGACCATCTCGGGGCGGGAAACCTGCAAGGGGTTCCCGGTCATGGCCGCCACTTCGCGAGCGACCCCGAAAATGCTCAGGCAGTCGGGTCGATTGGGGGTCAAGCCGATTTCATAACGGGTGTCACTGAGGTTCAGGGCCTTGAAAACCGGCACACCGAGTTCGAGCCCGTCGGGGAGGATCATGATCCCCTCCGACTCCTCAGCCAACCCGAGCTCTTTTTCGGAACAGAGCATCCCTTGCGAGACCTGACCTCGGATCTTCGATTTCTTGATCTTGAAATCACCAGGAAGAACACTGCCGACCTGGGCGAGGGCTACAAGGTCACCTTGTTTATGGTTTCGTGCCCCACAGACAACCGGGACGATCTCGCGACCGTCATCAACCTGACAGACCGTCAGACGATCGGCGTCCGGGTGCGGTTCAACGGAAACCAGACGAGCAACGATAACCGCGTCCAGATCTGCCCCCAGTGTCTCCATGGCATCCACTTCGAGTCCGGCCATGGTCAAACGGTGCGAAAGGTCTTCTGGGCTCAGGTCGCAGTCTACAAATTCGCGAAGCCAGTTCAGGGTGACGATCATAACTTCAAGTCCTCTATCAAATAATAGGCGTAATTATCGAATATTTAATACAACTTCAGGAACCTGATGTCGTTCTCGAAAAACAGCCTCAGGTCGTTGACACCATACTTGAGCATGGCGATACGCTCGATCCCCATCCCAAAGGCGAAGCCGGAATAGACCTCGGGGTCGTAACCGACCGCCTTGAAAACCTCGGGATCGATCATGCCGCTTCCGAGGATTTCGAGCCAGCCGCTCCCCTTGCAGACGCGACAGCCGCTCCCGCCACAGATGACACACTGAATGTCGACCTCGGCACTCGGCTCGGTAAATGGGAAGAAGGAGGGACGGAATCGCACATCGGTCTTGGAGCCGAAATACTCACTCACAAAGGTCGTCAGAACTCCCTTGAGGTCACCGAACGTGATATTCTTGTCGACCATGAAGCCCTCGATCTGATGAAACATCGGGCTGTGGGTCAGGTCCGAATCTCGACGATAGACCGTGCCGGGCGCGATGACCCGCACCGGCGGCTCGTGTTTGAGCATGGAGCGGATCTGAACCGGCGAAGTATGTGTTCGCAAGACCACATCGTCGGAGACATAGAAGGTATCCTGCATATCCCGGGCAGGATGGTCCTTGGGGATGTTCAGGGCTTCGAAGTTGTAGAAATCCTTCTCGATCTCAGGGCCTTCCGCAACACTGAAACCGAGCCCCGAAAAAATCTCGACCAGATCCGCCGTCACCAGGCTGACCGGATGACGGGTCCCTCTGAACGATGTCCTCCCGGGAAGGGATACGTCGATGCATTCGGCGTTAAGGCGTTGATCGATAGCCGCTTCGCGCACCTTGAGCAACTGCTGCTCGTACAAGTCCTCCAGGGCCCCCTTGACTTGATTAACGAGGGCCCCGAATCCGGGACGTTCATCGACAGGAAGATCGCGCAACCCCTTCATGAGGTCGGTCACCTCCCCTTTCTTGCCGAGGAAACGGGCCTTGACCTGTTGCAGCTCCATTTCGTCCGCCGCCTGGTTGATCGCGGCGCGGGCCTGCTCACCTATCTTTTCAAGTCTCTCTTTCATCACCCTACCTACGTGGACTGCATAGCCGATACGTAAAAAAAAAGATGGGGCGTTGGCCCCATCTTTTTGCCGATCCTGTCGTGCTTTTACTTCTGGGCCTTGGCAGTCTCAACGATCTGCGCAAAGACCTTCGGGTCCGAAACGGCCAATTGAGCCAGAATCTTACGATCGAGACCCACTTCGGCCTTTTTCAGGCCATGTACCAGGCGGCTGTAGGACATGCCGTTGTCACGGGCAGCGGCATTGATCCGCGCGATCCACAGGGCCCGGAAATCACGCTTTTTGACGCGACGGTCACGAAAAGCGTAGTTAAGGGCGCGATCGACCGCTTCCGTTGCACTGCGGAACAGTTTGCCGCGCGCGCCACGGTACCCCTTGGCCAGTTTAAGAACCTTGTTACGACGACGACGGGTTTTGAACCCACCTTTTGCTCTAGGCATCGCTTTCTCCTTCTCGAGTTAAATGTGCGGACATGCCGCTGTCGGATCCGGAGGAGGTGCCTGGCCCCCCGGTTCACGACCAGAAGTTCTGATTAAAGGTACGGGATCAGGCGACTGATGTTACGCTCGTCAGCCTTATCCACGAGCGTCCCGTGGCGCAGGTTGCGTTTGCGCTTGGGGCTCTTTTTGGTCAGGATGTGGTTGGCGAAACCCTTGTTGCGGCGAATACGGCCGCTCCCGGTCTTGCGGAAACGCTTGGCGGCGCCACGATTGGTCTTGATCTTGGGCATTGTGCTTTCTCCTTAAAAATCACTGCAGTGTCTGCAGGGAACTTTACTTTTTATGTGGTGCGACCACCATGTGCATGAAGCGTCCCATGCGGCTCGGAGCCGACTCGACGGCACCGATATCCTGAATCGCTTCAACAAATTTCTCAAGCTGGGCCAGGCCGATTTCCGGGTGGGACTGTTCACGACCGCGGAACATGACCGTCACCTTGACCTTGTTCCCCTCCTCGAGAAAGCGTCGAGCGTGCTTGACCTTGGTCATGAAGTCGTGCGTCTCGGTCTTCGGACGCATCTTCACTTCCTTTAGCTCAACGCGCGCAGCCTTCTTCTTGGCCTCGGCCAGCTTCTTGCTCTGCTGGTACTTGTACTTGCCGTAATCCATGATCCGGCACACAGGCGGATCGGCGTTCGGGGAAACCTCGACAAGGTCGAGGCCTTTTTCCTCGGCAGCAGCCAAGGCCGCAGCGAGGTCCAGAATCCCCAACTGCCCACCCTCGTCGTCGATGACGCGAACCTGGCGGGCACGAATAGCCTGGTTGATATTTGCCTCTGGCTTAGCTATGACAGGACCTCCTAGCGGTAATGGCGACTTTCGTCTTCAACGAATCGGATGAAGGCGTCGCATGTCATTGGATCCAGATTCTTGCCGTCACGGTAACGGGGCGTGACCATCCCCTCGTCCATCTCGCGGTCGCCGATCACCAGCATGTACGGAATCTTCTGCATCTGGGCCTCGCGAATCTTGAAGCCGAGTTTTTCGTTGCGGAAGTCCCTCTGCACACGCACACCTGCGGCGCGCAGGGTGTTGAAGACCTGCTCGGCGTACCCCCTCTGGTTGTCGGTGACGTTCATCACCACCGCCTGTACAGGCGAAAGCCACAACGGGAAGCTGCCGGCGAAATGCTCGATGAGCACTCCAATAAAACGTTCAATCGCCCCGAGAATGACCCGATGGACCATTACAGGGCGATGACGCTCACCGTCTGCGCCGACATACGTGAGATCGAAACGCTCGGGCAGGGTAAAATCGCACTGGATTGTAGCACACTGCCATTTTCTGTCAAGGGCGTCAGTCAGCTTGATATCGATCTTCGGACCGTAAAAAGCCCCGTCACCTTCATTGATTTCGAAGGGTAAACCGGAGTCCTTGAGCGCCGACATCAGGGCATGGGTAGCACGCTCCCAGTCGGCGTCGCTGCCGATCGATTTCTCCGGGCGGGTCGAGATCTCCAGCTCATACTCGAATCCGAAGATCGCCATCACGTCCTGCACGAATTTCAGCACGCCCTTGATTTCACCATCGAGCTGGTCGGGCGCACAGAGGATGTGGGCATCATCCTGGGTAAAGCCTCGAACCCGAAGCAAACCATGGAGCACTCCCGACTTCTCATGGCGATGTACCGTGCCGAGTTCGAAAAAACGCAGTGGCAGGTCGCGATAGGAACGGATATGCGACTTATAGATCAGCATGTGGGCGAGACAGTTCATCGGCTTGATGCCGTAGCTCTGCTCGTCGACCTCGGTGAAATACATGTTCTCGCGGTAGTTCTCGTAGTGTCCGGAGGTCTTCCACAGGTCGGTACGGAGAATCTGCGGCCCCATGACGATATCGTAGCCGCGCTTGAGATGCTCGCGACGTTCGAAATCCTCAAGCAGCGTGCGCAGCAAGGCACCCTTGGGGTGCCAGATCACCAGGCCGGCCCCCGCCTCTTCATTGAAGGAAAAGAGGTCGAGTTCCTTGCCGAGCTTACGGTGGTCGCGCTTTCGGGCCTCTTCAAGACGCTGCAGGTATTGCTTGAGCGCCTTCTTGTCGGGCCAGGCCGTCGCGTACAGGCGCTGAAGCATGGCGTTCTTTTCGTCTCCGCGCCAGTAGGCGCCGGCGACGCTGGTCAATTTGAACGCCTTGATCTTGGCTGTCGACGGGAGATGAGGCCCGCGGCAGAGATCACAGAAATCTCCCTGGCGATACAGGGACACCGTCTCGGCGTCCAAGGCCTCGATCAGCTCAACCTTGTAGCTCTCGCCCATCTCCTTGAACAGGCGGATCGCCTCGTCACGGGGAAGTTCCTGGCGTTCGATCGCGAGATCCTGCTTGGCGAGCTCCTCCATCTTCGCCTCGATGGCGTCAAAGTCCTCGGGTGAGAAGGTGTGCTCGGGGCTGTAAAAGTCGTAATAAAAGCCGTTGTCGATGGATGGGCCGATGGTCACCTGGACCTTGTCGCCATAAAGCTGCTTGACGGCCTGGGCCATCAGGTGTGCAGCGGAGTGCCTCAGGATATCGAGACCCTCGGGGGTGCTGTCAGTCACGAATTCTACAAAGGCGTCAGCATCGAGGCGGGTGCTCAGATCCCTCAACACGCCGTCAATACGCACGGCAACAGCAGCCCGGGCGAGCCCTTCACTGATGTCCCGGGCTACCGACAGAGCGTCGATGCCTTCAGGGAAGGGGCGCTTGGAGCCGTCAGGGAGTTGGATGGTTACGTTGGCCATACTTCGGTCTCCACGAACTAAAAGAGGCATCCGTGGATGCCTCCTGCACATGGGTAGTATTGGTGTAAATGGTAGGCACGGGCGGGATTGAACCGCCGACCCCTACCGTGTCAAGGTAGTGCTCTCCCACTGAGCTACGTGCCTACACCAAAAATGCCGGTAAGAATTAACAGACAACGCCGAGAGATGTCAAGACATTTATAGACTTTTTTCCGCCGCGTCCGGACGCCCATTCAACCCAGATCGCTCTCGATCCTAATGAAACGGCTCCGGTCGACAATAATCGGCAGTCGGTCTATTTTTTCCAGCGCCGAAAGCACGTCTGACTCTTTTGCGTCGTGAGTCATCAGCACGATAGGCACGGCCTCTCCGACCTTCCTCTCGGGCTGCAGCATCGAGGCGATACTGATGTTGAACTCGCCCAGGATCGTCGAAATTTTGGCCAGCACACCGGGCTGATCGACCGCAGAGAAGCGCATATAGTAATGGCTGACCACTTCGGACATCGGGCATATCTGGAGGTTCTGGATATGATCCGAAAGAATTCCGCGCGAAGGGGTGCGCAGCCCGGAGGCGGCCAGCACGTTACGCGCAACGGCCATGACATCGCCAACCACGGCGCTACCCGTCGCATCCATGCCGGCACCCTGACCGTAGAGCATGACCGGCCCGACGAAGTCCCCGACCACGCGTACGGCATTGAAGACCCCGTGGACATCGGCCAAGGGATAATCGACCGGAATCATGGTCGGGTGAACACGTGCCTCGATCCCTTTGTCTCCGCACTTGCCGATTGCCAGGAGCTTGATTCGGTAGCCGAACTGTTCGGCAAACTGAATGTCGATGGGGAGAATTTCGCTGATCCCCTCGGTGTAGATATCTTCGAATGGAATGCGCGTCCCGAAACAGAGCTGAACCAGCAGCGCGAGTTTGTGTGCCGTATCGATCCCACCGACATCGAAGGTCGGGTCAGCCTCGGCATAACCGTTGGCCTGCGCGTCCTTGAGGACGGCCGAGAACTCCTCCCCCTCCCGGGTCATCCGGGTCAGGATATAGTTACAGGTCCCGTTGAGGATACCGAAGACCGAAGAGAAGTTATTGGCACCGAGGTTCTCGAGCAGGGAGGTGATGATCGGAATCCCCCCGCCGACGGCCGCCTCGTACATCACTGAGACCTGGTTTTTTTCGGCGACAGCGAAAATTTCGTCACCATGGAGCGCGAGCAAAGCCTTGTTGGCTGTCACCACATGCTTGCCCGCTTCGAGGCTGCGCAGCACAAAAGCCCGCGCTGGCTCGTAGCCGCCAATAAGCTCGATCACAACCTGGATCTCTGGGTCGGCGAACACTTCCTCCACGTTGTCCGTCAGCACGCCCTCAGGGAGTGTGACACCGCGATCGGATGTCGTGTCGAGATCGACGACCTTCTTCAATTCGAGCTTTGCACCAAGCCGCTGGGCAAGAAGCGTCTCGTTGTTCTGGAGGATTCGTACGACTCCGGTCCCTACCGTCCCGAAGCCCAAGAGCGCGACCTTGATCGACGTTTGCATTTCTTTCCCCTGGACGTGAAGAATAAAGTGGGTTCAGTGTTAATTGATGTACTCGGCGGGGTCACAGGCGGAGAGGAGAAACTCGAACCGCTGTGCCCCGGGGACAGCCAGAGCGTCTTTAAGCGCCTGCTGCCAAACGGGCAACGAATCCACTTCCGCGGCAGGCAAACCGAGCCCGATCTTCCTGAAATCGGCTTGCTGAACGGGGTGGAGCATTTCCGAGATGACCCGCCGGGGCGCATCCGAATTTCCTGCGGGTGCGGCACCGCAGCCGACGAACAACACCCATTCGGCGCTCATCTTGCCGTTCCCTTTGACCAGGTAACGGTCACCGACGTGACCGGTCGCCTTCCCGTCGACAAGCTGCCGGGTCAACAGTCCGTTGAGCCGCCAGTCGAGCAGCGCCGCAGGACCCTGTAGCGGTCTTTGATCTTCAAAGAACGGGACGACGACAATCGACGACTCGACACGATCGACCGGCAGATCCAGAATCTGAAGCGGCTTCATCCCTCCTCCTCGCGAACCTGATGGGCAATGCGGTCGAGAATCCCGTTGAGAAACGCCGACGATTCGCCGGTTCCAAAGCGCTTGCCGATTTCGATCGCCTCATTGATCACGACGCGGGAAGGTGTATCGAGGGTGTAGAGGAGCTCATAAACCGCCAGACGCAGGATCGCGAGATCGACCTTGGCCATGCGTTCGACCGACCAGTTGGTCGAGGTTTCGGCGATCACCCGGTCGATGTTGTCGAGATGGGTCACTACGCCGCGCGCCAGAACTTCGGTAAACTGCACCACATCTGGGTCGACAGGGAGATCGTGATCGTCGAGCACATCTCCGAGCTCATCGTCGGCAAACCTGAAATTCCGCCAGAACTCGTTCAGCACCGCGTCGAAACCGACCACCGGCGGCTGCCCGTACAAAAGCTTGACCACCAGCTCCCTGGCCTGGCGACGCCCACCCTTGCGCATAGATCAAAGTGCCTTTAAGAGGTTGACCATTTCGATGGCGCACAGTGCGGCATCGAACCCCTTATTGCCCGCTTTTGTCCCGGCACGCTCGACAGCCTGCTCGACCGTATCGGTTGTCAGGACTCCGAAGGCGACCGGGACATTGGTCTCGAGACTGACCGAAGCGACCCCCTTGGAAACTTCGGCGCTGACATAGTCGAAGTGAGGGGTTGCACCGCGGATCACGGCACCGAGACAGATGACGGCGTCGTAGCGTCCGCTGACGGCCATCCGCTTCGCCGCCAGGGGGATTTCAAAGCTCCCCGGAACGCGCGCTACGTCGATCAGCTCCGCATCGGCCCCGTGCCGTACCAGGGCGTCCATCGCACCCTCCAGCAGGCGCTCGCCGATGAAACTGTTGAAACGTCCGAGGACAATTCCGAAACGTGCTCCGGTCGCATCGAGTTTGCCTTCGAGAATCTTGCCCATGTCTGTCTCCTTGGCTGAGTCGGCTGGCACCTAGATATTCTCCAGCAGATGGCCCATTTTTTCGCGCTTGGTGCGCAGATAATTGACGTTGTTTCCGGTGGCCTGCACCTGAATAGGAACGCGCTCGACAATCGAGATCCCGTAGCCTTCAAGCCCGACGATCTTCTTGGGGTTGTTGGTCATCAATCGGATCTTGCGGATACCGAGTTCGCTAAGAATCTGTGCACCGATGCCGTAGTCGCGCAGGTCGGCCTGGAAACCGAGAACTTCGTTGGCCTCCACGGTGTCATGCCCCTGGTCCTGCAGGGCATACGCCTTGAGCTTGTTGATCAGACCGATCCCACGCCCCTCCTGGCGCATGTAGAGAATGACCCCTCCTCCCTCGGCCTCGATCTGCGACATCGCGGCATGCAACTGATCACCGCAATCACAACGTTGTGAGCCGAAAACATCGCCGGTAAGACATTCGGAGTGGACGCGGACAAGAACCGGCTGTTCGGGGTCAATATCTCCCTTGACCAGGGCGAGATGTTGGGCCTTGTCGACGTCGTTCTCATAGGCAATCGCCTTGAAATCGCCGCCGAACGGTGTCGGGAGAACGGTCTCGGCGGCTCGGCGGACGAGCAGTTCCTTGCGCATCCGGTACGCAACCAGATCGGCGATCGTCACGATACGCAGGTTATGCTTTTGCGCGAATTCCTTCAGCTGAGGCATGCGCGCCATGGAACCGTCCTCGTTCATGATCTCGCAGATCACCCCGGCCGGCTTGAGCCCCGCCAGGCGGGACAGGTCGACCGAGCCCTCGGTCTGGCCGGCACGGACCAGCACGCCTCCCCGCTTCGCACGCAACGGAAAGACGTGTCCCGGCCGGGCCAGATCTCGCGCCGTCGAGTCATCGTCGATCGCGACCTGGATGGTGCGGGCGCGGTCGGCCGCGGAGATCCCCGTGGTCACGCCGGTCCTGGCCTCGATGGAGACCGTGAACGCGGTCCCGAACGACGAGGTATTCGCCTGGACCATGAGGGGAAGTTCAAGCAGGTCGGCCCGCTCTTCGGTCAGCGACAGGCAGATCAGGCCTCGCCCCTCGCGGGCCATGAAGTTGACCGCCTCAGGCGTAACCAGTTCCGCGGCCATGGCCAGGTCCCCCTCGTTCTCGCGGTCCTCATCATCGACAAGGATGACCATCTTGCCCTGGCGGATATCTTCGAGTGCTGCTTCGATGTTTTTAATCGGCATATCCTTGCTACCTTCCATGTAACGGACGTACTCAGGTGAAACCGTGTCGGGCCAGGAAATCGAAATCGAGACGTGACCCGGATTCTGTCTCTCGGCGGCCCACCAGAAGGCGCGCCACGTATTTACCGATCAGGTCGGTCTCAATGTTGACGGTATCTCCCACGTAACGCTCGGCGAGCGTCGTTTTTCCGAGGGTGTGGGGAATGATCGCCACCGAAAACGATTCGGCCTCGACCCGGCTGACCGTAAGACTGATCCCGTCAATCGCCACCGAGCCCTTGTCGACAAGTAAGCGCAAGGTCTCCGGCTCGGCCGCGAAACGGAAGACCTCCATGTTCCCCTGTCTCTGGCGCGAGGAGACCCGAGCCAGACTGTCGATGTGACCGGTCACCAGGTGCCCTCCCAGCCGGTCTCCGAAACGCAGAGCACGTTCCAGATTGACGTGGGCCCCTTGGTGCAAGCTTCCGAGGTTCGTCCGATCTAGGGTTTCCGGGGAAGCGTCTGCCGAAAAACTCCGCCCCTGCTTCGACACCACCGTCAGACATGCTCCGCTGACGGCGATGCTGTCGCCGATGGCCACCTCGGCCAGCGGCAACCGGGTCTGTATGGAGACCACGCCCCCCCCTTCCCTTCGGACAAGGGAATCGAGAGTCCCGACATCTTCGATCAGTCCGGTGAACATTCAGGCACCTCTGCCTCGACGACCATGTCTCCACCGCACAACGACATGCGTACGTTCTGCAGTCCGCAGGCGTCGGCCATTCGTTCGACACCGGCCCCCACGAACAGAGGACGGCCATCGCTTCCGCCGCAGATTTTGGGCGCTATGTAGAGCTGAACGCGCTGAATCAAGCCGCAGCGCCAGAAGCTCCCGGCAAGCTGCGCGCCACCTTCCAGCATAATGTATTGATACCCCTGCTGTCCAAGGACACGACAGAGCGCGCGGGGGTCGATCCGACTATCAGCGCCCGGTGAGGTTTCGAGGATCTCGACCCCCCGTCCCTCGAGACGCTGGCGCTTTTGTGGATCGGCAGCCTTGGTCGTCGCCACGATCACCCGAGCCCCGGAGTGACTCTCGAGCACGCTGGCATCCTCGGGGATACGCAGACGGGTGTCGACGATGATGCGATCGGCATCCCGCCCCCCTTCCTGGAGGCGAGTTGTCAACCGCGGATTGTCCGCCAGCACCGTGCCGGCCCCGACCATGAGCGCATCGACCCGGTCGCGCAGGCGATGGACCTGATCGCGGCTCTCGGCGCTGGAAATCCAGCGCGAATCGCCGCTGCGAGTCGCTGTCACACCATCAAGAGTCATCGCCCCCTTGAACAGCACCAGCGGCATCCCGGTCGTCACATGCCGTGCAAACGGAGCCACCAGATAACGGCATTCGCTCTCCATAAGCCCCTGCTCGACATCGATACCGGCTTCGCGGAGTTGCGCGATTCCGTTGCCAGCGACGCGGGGGTTGGGATCGACGGCCCCGACATACACCTTGCGGATTCCGGCGGCAATGATCGCCTCGGTACACGGACCGGTTCTGCCGGTATGGCAACACGGCTCCAGGGTCACGTAAAGTTCGGCACCGCGGGCGGACTCGCGAGCCTCGCGCAGAGCAAAGATCTCGGCATGCGGTTCGCCGGCGCGAGGGTGAAAGCCCTGGCCGACGACTCTCCCCTCACGGACGATGACAGCTCCGACCGGCGGATTCGGGCGGGTCCTCCCCTCGCCCAGTTTGGCCAGATTGAGGGCGACCTGCATATGTTCGTGACGATTGGCGTCCACGTCGACACTCCCGGCGTGAATCGCGCCTAGACCTGTGGCGGCTCGCCATTCTCGGCCTTGGCGAGAATCCCCTTGAGTTCCAGCATGAACTCGTTGATATCCTTGAACTGTCTGTAGACGCTGGCGAAGCGGACATAGGCCACCTGATCGACGTCGCGCAGGGCGTCCATGACCGCCTCACCGATTCGGCTCGATTCGATCTCGCGCTCGCCGCTCTCTTGTAAGGAGACCTCGAGACGATCGACCATCTTTTCAATCGTGGCGATCGGCACCGGGCGCTTCTCGCAGGCTCTCTGCATGCCGGCGATAATCTTCGTGCGGTCGAAGGTCTCACGCCGGCCATCCTTCTTGACCACCAGGGGGAGACTCTCCTCGACGCGTTCGTACGTGGTGAAACGACGCTCACAGTCGATGCACTCACGGCGCCGCCGGATATTGTTCCCTTCCTTGCCGAGGCGCGAATCGATGACCTTGGTGTCCGCAAAACCACAGAAGGGGCACTTCATGGCGTCTCCTCCGGGAGAATGGTTCGACCCGAAAACTGAGTGGTCTCGACGCGGGCTTCCTCGAGCATTTCCCTACCCAGTTCGTCAGGATAACCCGAGAGGTAAATGACCCTGCGAATCCCGGCGTTGATCAGCATCTTGGCGCAGATCACGCACGGAAAATTGGAACAGTACAGGGTCCCCCCGCTGATATTCACACCGTGCTTGGCCGCCTGGATAATCGCGTTCTGCTCCGCGTGCAGACCACGGCAGAGCTCATGGCGTTCCCCGGAGGGAACCTTGAGACGTTCCCGCAGACAGCCGGTTTCGGCACAGTGGGTGACCCCCGCGGGGGTCCCATTGTAGCCGGTGGCAAGGACGTTGCCTTCCTTGACGATCACCGCGCCGACCTGCCGACGAAGACACGTCGACCGGGTTGCCACCAGACGGGCAATCCCCATGAAGTACTCGTCCCAGGTCGGCCGATTATCCATTGTTAACGCAGTCGGTGGGCGTAAAGCGGAAACGAGGAGCAGAGGTCCCGGACCTTGGCCCGGATCGCGGCAAGCTCCTGCTGGTTGCCGACATTGTCGAGGGCCCGGGCGATCCACTCACCGATCTGGCGCATCTCGGTTTCCTTGAGACCGCGTGTCGTGGTCGCAGGAGTACCGATCCGGATCCCCGAAGTGACAAAAGGCGAGCGGGTATCAAAGGGGACAGCGTTTTTGTTGACGGTGATGCCAGCTTCTTCGAGGGTCGCCTCGGCTTCCTTGCCGGTCAGTTCGGTACCGGTGAAGTCAAGCAGCATCAGGTGGTTATCGGTCCCCCCCGAGACCAGCTTGAAATTGTGCGCCATCAGGGTCTCGGCCAGGGCCTTGGCATTCTTGACCACTTGCTGGGCGTAGGTCTTGAACTCGGGCTGCAACGCTTCCTTGAAGGCGACGGCTTTGCCGGCAATGGCATGCATCAGCGGACCGCCCTGAATCCCCGGGAAGATGTTGCTGTTGAGCTTCTTGGCTTGCTCTTCGCCGCACAGGATCAGCCCCCCGCGTGGACCACGCAGGGTCTTGTGGGTCGTCGAGGTGACATATTCGGCATGCGGGACGGGGTTGGGGTGCTCACCGGCGGCCACGAGGCCGGCGATATGGGCCATGTCGACCATCACCGTGGCGCCGACGTCATCGGCGACCTTTCGGAAGGCCTCGAAATCGATGGTCCGCGGATAGGCACTGGCCCCCACGACGATCAGCTTGGGACGATGCTCGCGCGCCAGTGTCGCAACCTCGTCATAATCGATCCGCCCGGTCTCCTTGTCCACGCCGTAGGCGACGATATTGAACAGCTTGCCGGAAAAGTTGACCGGCGAACCGTGGGTCAGATGCCCGCCGTGGGCCAGGTTCATGCCGAGAACCGTGTCGCCGGGCTGACATTCGGCAAAATAGACCGCCATGTTGGCCTGGGAACCCGAGTGGGGCTGAACGTTGGCATGGTCGGCGCCGAAGATCTGTCGGGCGCGATCGATCGCGAGCTGCTCAGCGACATCGACGAATTCACAGCCACCATAGTAACGCTTGCCGGGATAACCTTCGGCGTACTTGTTCGTCAGCACCGAACCCTGGGCCTCAAGGACCCGTTCGCTGACAAAGTTTTCCGAAGCGATAAACTCGAGGCTGTATTCCTGCCGCTCGGTCTCCTTGCGGATGGCGGATGCCACCTCAGGATCAAAGTCGTTCAGCAACTGCGACATCGTGCATGTCTCCTTTTCTTGACGAATTCCACTGGAAACGTATCAACATACGTGAATGAACAAAAAAGGGCAGGCACCACGCCTGCCCTGATTGGTGCTTAAAGGGCCCCTTCCCTGAGCTGCTTTTCGATCTCCGCGATCTTGTCGAGCCGTCGCTGGTGCCGCCCCCCCTCGAAGGGCGTGTCGAGCCAGACTTCAACGAGCTTGCAGGCCTCCTGAACATCGAGAACCCGCCCGCCGAGAACGAGGACATTGGCGTCGTTGTGTTCCCGTGACATCTGGGCGGTGAAGACGTCGGTGACCAGCGCCGCGCGGACGCCGGGGAACTTGTTCGCGACGATCGACATGCCGATCCCGGTCCCGCAGATCAGAATCCCGCGCTCCGCCTTCCCCGTCGACACGGCACGTGCGACCTTCTCACCGAAGTCGGGATAATCAACCGATTCGGGGCTGATCGTGCCGAGGTCGTCCGTTCCCAGACCCCGGCCGCCCAACACCTGCTTGACGGCCTCCTTAAGCTCGATGCCACCGTGGTCGCTCGCGATGACCAGCATCGGCTCAGACCTTGCGGAACAGCAGGGTGGCGTTGGTGCCACCGAAGCCGAAGCTGTTGGAAATCGCCACGTTGACTTCGGCGTCGCGGGCCTGGTTGGGCACGTAGTCGAGATCGAGCTCCTCGTCGGGCTCTTCGTAGTTGATCGTAGGCGGGACCACGCCGTGCTGCATGGCGAGCAGGCAGTAGACCGCCTCGATGCCGCCGGCGGCCCCAAGCAGGTGCCCGGTCATGCTCTTGGTCGAGCTGACCATGACCTTCTTGGCGTGCTCACCGAAGACCGACTTGATCGCCTTGGTCTCGTAGAGGTCATTCAGCGGCGTCGAGGTGCCGTGGGCGTTGATGTAGTCAACGTCGGACGGATTCATGCCGGCCGTGGAGAGCGCCATCTTCATGCAGCGGGCCGCCCCCTCCCCCTCGGGTGCAGGGGATGTCAGGTGGTAGGCGTCTCCGGTCAGGCCGTAGCCGGCCACCTCGGCATAGATCTTGGCACCGCGCTTCTTGGCCGCCTCGTACTCTTCCAAGATCACGATCCCCGCACCCTCGCCCATGACGAAGCCATCACGCCCCTTGTCGAAGGGACGGCTGGCACGCTGCGGGTCGTCGTTGCGGGTGGACAGGGCCTTCATCACGTTGAAGCCGCCGAGGCCGAGGGGGGTGATGGTCGACTCGGTCCCTCCCGCGATCATGGCGTCGGCGTCGCCGCGCTGAATCATGCGAAAGGCGTCCCCGATCGAGTGCGTCCCTGTCGCGCAGGCCGAGACCGACGAAAGGTTCGGCCCCTTGGCGCCGAAGCGCATCGAAATCTGTCCCGGGGCGAGGTTGATAATCAACATCGGGATGAAGAAAGGCGAGATTTTCTTGTAACCGCCTTCAAGCATGGCCGAGTGATATTTCTCGATCGTCGGGAGCCCCCCGAGGCCTGCTCCGACCAGAACACCGACGCGGTCGGCATTCTCCTCGGTAATCTGCAACCCGGAATCCTGCATGGCCATTTCGGAGGCAGCCAGGGCATATTGGATAAAGAGATCCATCTTCTTGATCTCTTTTTTGTCGATGAAATCCTCCGCGACAAAGTCGTGGACCTCGCCGGCGATATGGGTCGGCAGGGTATTGACGGCGTCGAAGCGGGTGATCGGCCCGATCCCGGACTGACCCTTGGTTACAGATTCCCAGTTCTTTTCGGTTCCGGTGCCCAGCGGAGAGAGAATCCCCACACCGGTGACAACAACACGGCGCATGGCAGATATCCTTGCTGATGGTGTCGCGAAATGGTGCTCACGTAGACGCAATGACCCCTGCGCTCGAAGGCTTTCGGGCGCAGGGGCAAAAACTGCGGGGAAGAGCGAGCTCTTCCCCCTCACATGCTCTAGCTGTTTTCGGTGATGTACGAAACAGCGTCCTGTACGGTCTGGATCTTTTCGGCGTCCTCGTCGGAAATCTCGATGTCGAATTCCTCTTCGAGAGCCATGACCAGCTCGACGGTGTCGAGAGAGTCAGCACCGAGATCTTCCATGAAGGAAGCTTCGTCGGTAACCTGATCTTCATCAACGCCCAGCTGCTCAGCGACGATCTGTTTCACGCGCTCTGCGATCGAAGCCATGTCCTACCTCCTTTGTTGTTGTAGCCGATCTATGACCGGGATTGTTTACATGTACATGCCGCCGTTGACACCAAGCGTCTGCCCGGTGATGTACCCGGACGCGTCGGATGCCAGGAACGCTACGGCATGCGCGATATCTTCGGAGGCACCGAAACGGCCCAGAGGGATCTGGGCGGCCAGTTCGGTGCGAACCTTTTCGGGAAGCTCATCGGTCATATCGGTCTCGATGAAGCCAGGGGTGATCGCGTTGACCGTCACGTTGCGACGTGCGAGCTCACGTGCCATCGACTTGGTCAGCCCGAGCAAACCGGCTTTACTGGCGCAGTAATTGGCCTGACCCGGGTTCCCCATTTCAGCGACAACCGAAGAGATGTTGATGATACGCCCAAAGCGCTTCTTGGTCATGACCTTGGCCGCCTCCCGAGAGCAGAGAAAGGCGCCCTTTAAGTTGACATCGAGGACCGTATCCCAATCTTCGTCCTTCATACGCATCAGCAGACCGTCTCGGGTGATACCGGCGTTGTTCACGAGAATATCAACCGTGCCATAAGCCGCAACCGTCTCGGAAATGAGTTTTTCCGCGTCGCTGCCGACGGAAACGTCGCCTGCGACCACGAGAGAGGTCCCGCCGCCAGAAGTAATCTCATCGGCTACGGTCTGTAGCAGCTCGGCATTCCGAGCCGACAGAACGACCTTGGCCCCCTGGGTCGCGAGGATCTTGGCTATCTCCTTGCCGATTCCCCGGGAGGCCCCGGTCACAATGGCGACCTTATCCTTGAGCATCACGTGAACTCCTTACAACGCCTTCAGGCTGTCGAGGTCCTCGACATTCTGCACCGTGGCGCCCTTGGCAATTCGCTTGACCAGACCGGAAAGCACCTTGCCCGGACCGATCTCGACAAAGCGCGTTACTCCGCTCTCGACCATCGCCTCAATCGATTCGTCCCAGCGAACCGGAGCGCTGACCTGCCGGACGAGCAGATCCTTGACCCGGGTGGAATCGCTGTTGGGAGATGCCTCGACATTGCTCACCACGGGTGCCGACAGAGGACCGATAGTCAACGCCTCGAGCACTGAAGCGAGACGATCACCGGCAGGTTGCATGAGGCTGCAATGGAAAGGGGCGCTGACCGGGAGGAGCATGGCACGCTTGGCGCCTCGTTCACTCGCCAGGGCGACGGCTCTCTCGACGGCTCCGGCATGGCCGGCGATGACGACCTGAACCGGGCTGTTGAAATTAGCCGGGGCAACGACTTCACCCTGAGCAGCTTCGGCACAGACCTTCTCGAGGTTGTCGCGATCAAACCCCATGATCGCGGCCATAGCCCCGACGCCTACCGGAACGGCTTCCTGCATAAACGCCCCACGCTGGCGAACAGTCTTCACAGCGTCGGCGAAACCGAGCGCGCCGGCACACACCAGCGCGGAATATTCGCCCAGTGAATGCCCCGCAACAAAATCAGGGGAGTGCCCGGTCTCGTCCGAGAGGACGCGGAGCGCAGCAACACTGGCGGTGAGAATTGCAGGCTGAGTGTTGGTCGTCAGCTTGAGCTGGTCTTCGGGGCCATTGAAACAGAGACCGGCGAGATCAAAGCCGAGCGCGTCGTTGGCTTCTTCGAAGATCTCACGAGCAGAGGCAAAATTGTCGGCGAGCTCTTTGCCCATACCGGCATACTGCGAACCCTGACCCGGAAAAATAAATGCGAGCATGCTGTCTTCCCCTCTGTTCATCGATTCGGTGGCGATTCAGCCCGTTCTACCAGCGGATAAGAGCTGAAGCCCAGGTGAACCCTCCGCCGAAAGCATCGAGCAGTATCAGGGCATTCTCCTTGACCAGCCCCTTGCGATTGGCTTCGTCCAGAGCGATGGGGATCGATGCTGCCGAGGTATTCCCGAAGCGATCGACATTCACATAGACCTGTTCGTCAGTAAGCTTGAGACGCTTGGCCGCCGCTTCGAGAATACGGCGATTGGCCTGGTGGGGGATAAAGAGATCGACCTGTTCCCGGCTGACCTGGTTGGCCTCGAGGGCTTCCTCGGCAACTTCCGTCAACATACGGACAGCGACCTTAAAGACCTCGTTCCCTTCCATCTTCAGGAAGTTGATACGCTTGTCCAGCCCTTCGGCACTGGCCGGGTTGGCCGCACCGAAGCCGGGCTGGCAGAGCAGACCGGCGTACTGTCCGTCGGCGTGGAGGTGCGTGGAGAGGACACCACGCTCCCCTTCGCGCGCTTCCAGAAGCACGGCACCGGCACCGTCGCCAAACAGAACACAGGTATTGCGATCCTGCCAGTCGATGGCGCGGCTGAGAATCTCTGCACCGATGACAAGGGCTCTTTTCACCTTGCCGCTTTCAATCTGGGCAACCGCGTTGGACAACGCGTAGACAAATCCACTGCATGCAGCCGACAGATCGAAGGCCGCCGCATTGGTTGCGCCGAGTTTGTGCTGGGTCAGGCATGCGGTCGCCGGCCACGGGTAGTCGCCGGTAATCGTCCCGACAATAATCAGCTCGAGATCCTCGGGGGACCAGCCCGCCATGGCGAGGGCCTTTTGAGCCGCCTTAACGCAGAGATCGGAGGTGACTTCGTCATCAGCAGCGATGTGTCGTTCACGGATACCGGTACGGGAAACAATCCACTCGTCCGAGGTATCGAGAAATTTCTCCAGGTCGAAATTAGTCAGGACCTTCTCAGGTACATAGGAACCGGTTCCGGCGATAAAAGCTTTCACTCTAAACGTCTCCTTCGCTCCAGAAGTACGCGGAGGTTCTCTTTTCAGCGTAGGGCAAGCTGCTGTATCAGCTTTTCGATCACCTGCTGCTCGGCATAGTCGCGCGCAAAACGGACGGCATTAGCGATCGCCTTGGGGTTCGAGCCTCCATGGCAGATCATCCCGACGCCATTAATCCCGAGCAGCGGAGCGCCGCCGTACTCCGCATAATCGAGCTTTTTCTTGAACGCTCTAAAGGACGGACGGGAGAGCAGGTAACCGAGCTTGCTCAGCAAACGTTTGCCGAGCTCCTGCTTTAGCATGCTCCCTATGGCATCGGCAAGCCCTTCGGAAACTTTTAGCAGCACATTACCGACGAAGCCGTCGCACACTACCACATCGACAGAACCGTTAAAGACATCACGTCCCTCGATGTATCCGACGTACTCAAGGGGGGCATCCTTGAGAAGCTGGTGCGTCCCGCGGGTCAGGTCGTTCCCCTTCCCCTCCTCGCTCCCGTTGGACAGCAGGCCGACCCGGGGGGCTTCCTTGCCGAGCACGTGACGAGAGTAGACATCACCCATGATGGCAAACTGTTTGAGATGCTGAGGTTTGCAGTCGACGTTTCCGCCGGCATCAAGGACGAGCGTCTGGTCCTTGAGGTTGGGCATCAGGGTGGCGATGGCGGGGCGATCGATCCCCTTGACACGCTTGAGGACGAACATGCCAGCAGCCATGGTCGCACCGGAGTTGCCGGTACTGACCACGGCATGAGCCTCACCGTTCTTGACAAGCTCGAAAGCCACGCGAATCGAGCTATCTTTCTTTTTCCGAACCGCGTCAGAAGCCGAATCGTTCATGCCGACAACTTGACTGGCATGATGAACACGAATATCCAACCCGTCGCATGCATGGTTGGCCAGCTCAGCTTCAATTCTCCCCTTGTCACCGACCAGGATCACTGGAATATTCCAGAGACGCGAGGATTGCACCGCACCAGCCACCTCGGCCGCGGGAGCGTGATCCCCCCCCATGGCGTCGACGGCGACAATGACATGACCGCTCAAGTGATTGCTCCCGTAAAGGGTCGGTCTTTATTCTTCGCCGGAGGTGACGTCTTTGCCCTTGTAGGTGCCGCACGAGGGGCAGGCACGGTGCGGCAGTTTGGTCTCTTTGCACTGGGGACAAACCGAGAGGCCGGGTGAAACAATGGAGTCGTGGGCCCGACGCATGTCGCGCTTCGATTTGGAAGTCTTCTTCTTGGGTACTGCCATGATCTGTATCTCCTTTGTACATGAGCCGGGCAAATAGCCCGAATAGCTGAATCTGATTATGTAAGATCTATACAGGCCAGGTCATTATTCGGGCCTGTAGTTTTTCAATGCCGCAAACTTGCTATTGAATGGCTCGGGGCTGCAGCCGCACTGTTCCTGGTTGAGATCCGCCCCGCAAACGCTGCACAGTCCTTTGCACGCATCATCGCACAAAGGTCGCGCCGGAAGCGCGAGAAGAACCTGTTCAAACAGGGTCTCTTGCAGATCGATCTCATCACCTTCGTAGATCGCCAGCCCGAGCTCGTCGGCGGTCAACTCGACCCCCTCCCCTTCACCGGCATCAACATCCAAGGCCTCCCGACGGGTAAAAGCCACGGCAAAAGCTTGCTCGAGTGATAGGGGAAAATCTGCCAGACAGCGGCTACACGAAAGCTGAACGCGCGTGGAGAGCTGACCTTCAATCTCGACAATGTCGTCACTTCGAAGTGCGCGCAGACGATAATGAAGCGGCGCCAGAAAAACCAACCCCCCGGTATCGGGTTGCTCGAAGCGCCGATTAAGGACTTCGGTCGGCTCTTCACCATCGAGCAACAACCCGGAATCCTTGATGTGATCGACAAAAAGACGCACAATAGCCTCCGGGCAGTTCGAGGCGGTTAGTATAAAGATTGACCTTTTAATGTCAAGGAAAACATCAGACCGCCCTCAGGCCCAGGAAAAATCCTCTATTAGCACTAAAAACGCACACAAGGCAAGGACTTTCAGAGCCCTCTCAAGAGCTCCTGATCGTCCTTGCAACATTCGCCTCTCAACGCTGTCGGAGCTACGCATGAAACACGATGACACCTGCTACGAAGACACCGACGATCCCCTTGGCCAGTTACTCGAGATCATGAAACGGCTTCGTCAGCCTGACGGCTGCCCATGGGACCGAAAGCAGGATTCCCTCTCTCTGGCCCCCTACCTTCTCGAAGAGGCCCACGAAGTCCTCGAGGCCATTGAGGCCGAAGATCCACTCTGGCTGTGCGAAGAGCTCGGCGACCTGTTGCTTCAGGTCGTGTTTCACGCCCAGATCCACTCCGAACACAACCAGTTCAATATGCAGGATGTTATCCGTGGGATATCTGACAAATTGATTCGCCGCCACCCGCATGTGTTTGGCAGTGACAACTTCGACACCGAGGAAGAACTTCGAGCGAGCTGGGAGAACATCAAAGCCGAGGAGAAGAGGCAGCATGGCACACAGAGAAAAACCTCAGCCCTACCGCGTCACCTTACGGCACTACAACACGCCCAAAAAGCTTCCAAACCAGTCGATGGTCTACCCGTCCCAATCATATCGCCCCCCGCTCTGATGTTTGCGCTGGAACATTTCGAAAAGCTTGATCAGGAGCAGTTCAATACACAACTGCCCGCTTTTCTCTGCGCCCTGGCAGAGCTTGCCGAATCGAGACAGGTCGACTCCGAAGCCCGCCTGAGAGATTTTCTCCTAAAGAGAATCGCCAGCACCTAAGATCGTGCCGACACAACGCAAAATACATGCTCTTTCAAGGGGGTTCGGATGTTTTCCACAAAACATGTGGAAAGGCTGTGGGTAAATCTGTGGATGTATACAATCGCCCGACGCCACAACGCCCTCCCAGCAAACTGCCCATAATTTACACAATCATTTTTATTTCGTATTTTCAGTAAGTTATCATATCAGTGATACAACCATCTACTTTCCGGGCAGGAATTTACGCTATTTATTAGTTATTTCTAATTAACCTACGGAAGCGTGTTTATAATTTGTCGTACTCGGCCGAGACAACCGACTTTTCTCCCGTCTAATCAACTCTCTCCCGGCAAGTTGCGTCCCCTCTTTCCTCTAGTAGCCTTTAAAAAGGAAAAACTCATTTTGAAGCAGGTGCATGCATGAGTGATTCGCTGTTGGAGGATATCCTCGCCCGTGAAAGACAGATCGCAGCACGGGTCCAGGAGGAAAAACGCCAGATTCGAGAGCAGCTTGACGTTCAGCAAGACGCCCTCGAAAGAAAATATGCCCAGTTGCTCAGACAACTGAACGCACGAATCACATCCGTCATGGCTGATGAAAAAGCGCGTGTCGAAAATCTTTGCCGGCAAAAAGAACGCGCGTGCCGCGATTTATTAAGCGGGCACAGGGATATTTCGAAGACAGGCCTAGCAACTCTTGTCGAACGAGAATTGCTAAGCCTGCTACGAGGTCACGACCATGATCATCCGAATGGCAAAGGTTGAAATCCTGGGACCGAAACAACTCGCCGGGAAGGTCCTTGAAACGCTGCGCGAGTGCGGGAGCATGCACCTGCACCGCCACGGGGAGGTTCTGCAGCGACAGGAAGTGGCCTGCTTGGCTGAAAACCCGGTCGTTTTAACCCAGCAGCTTTATTACCGTGACGCTCTCGACAACATTTCCGATGTTCTGAAGTTGCTTCCGAAAACGGTTTATCGCAAGACGTATGTGCAAACGTCAGGACTCCTCCTTTCCTTGCTCTCCGTCGCGCCGAAGCATCTCGTTCAGCTGCAGCAATGGCAAAAGGCGCTCCGCAAGCTCGAACAGGAACTCGCTCAGGCAACTCGGTATGTTGAGTTGCTCGAAACCCTTGAACCTCTCCTCGGGGAGCACCCGTTTACTCAGCATCTCGCCGTCATTGGCGTTGAGCTTTCGCAACCATCCGCGATCAATCCGTTGCGCGAGGCGTTGAGCCGTGAATTCAAGGATGAATACGAGCTATTCACCCGGACGTTTCGCGAGCATTCACTGGCTGTCGCCATTCTGCTTCCACGCTCCCACCTTGCCCGCCTGCAGGCACTCCTCAAGGCCACCAATATCCCCGAACAACCTGTACCCGGCCATACACCACGCTCGAACCTCTCAAGTCAGATCGAGACCCTGAGAGAGAGGTGCCACAGTATCGAAGAAGAGATCGACGCGTGCAGCCAAAAGACAGAAGCCTTTTCCGCTCGCTGGGCTCCCTACTACGCGAACTGCTACGAGTGGCTCAAGGAACGGTTGGCGATCTTTCATGCTCAGGCTGAAGTGCAGGAGACGGCTCGCTGCTTCGTAATCAACGGCTGGCTCCCTCGTGACGAAGTCCAGGAGCTCAACCTCAGGCTTGAACGTGAATTTTCGGGACAGGTCACGCTCCATGAGCGGAAGATTAGCGAACAGGACCTCGATGAAGTACCGATCATTCTGCACAATCCTCCCTATTTCAGGCCGTTTGAAGTTTTTACCCGATTGCTCCCTCTACCTCGCTATACCTCTATCGACCCGACACCGTTGCTGGGCGTCTTTTTCCCGATATTTTTCGGCATGATCCTCGGCGATGCCGGGTACGCACTGATCCTGTTACTGTTGGGCATCACTGGTTGGGTAACTCAGCACAGACGCCCACTACTGCACGACATCAGCAAGATACTGACAATCTGCGCAGGCTACACCGCACTCTTCGGAGTTCTTTACGGTGAGTTCTTCGGCGAAACAGGAGCACACATGATCGGACTCGAAGCGCTGATCATGGAAAGGAGCGGTGCGCTGAGGCCGATGCTCTATTTCACCCTCGCAGTCGGCAGTTTTCATGTTCTAACGGGCCTGTTGCTTGGCGCTGCCCAAGCCTTACTGCAAAAACACGCCCGGGAGGGAATATTTCGCTTCCTGAGCCTGCTGGTCGTCGCTGCCAGTCTGGTCATCGGCCTGACCTATATCTATCCGGCGAGCGAGGGTCTGCGCCAGCCGCTGTTGATCTCCATCGGCATTGCCGCACCGGTTCTGATACTCACGGGGGGGTTCCTGGCACCGCTGGAGATGCTCAAGCACATCGGTCACATCATCTCCTATACGCGCATCATGGCCATCGGCCTAACCTCGGTGATGCTGGCCTATGTTGCCAACCGGCTCGCCGGCGAAGCGGGCACACTTGCAGCGGGGATCGCGGTGGCCTTCGTCCTGCACGTATTCAACCTGATCCTCGGTGTATTTGCACCTACGGTACATGCCCTGCGACTTCACTATGTAGAGTTCTTCAGCAAATTCTTCGAGAGCGGCGGGCAAAAGTTTTCACCCTTCAAGAGGCCCTGAGTCCCGACGCATAGGAGGCATTATGGAAAACTTGATCGGCTTGGAAAAAGTTCTGCTCGCCTTTGCCGCCGCCTTGGCGATCGGCGTCTGTGCCATCGCCACGGCCTGGGCCCAATCCCGGATCGGCGCGGCCGGTGCAGGCACCCTTGCAGAAAAACCCGAACTGACGGGGATCATCATCATCCTCGTCGCCATTCCGGAGACCATGGTGATCCTCGGTTTCGTAGTCGCCGCAATGATTCTGCTCGGGACCTGACATGTCCAAAGAGGATCTACTCAACGCGCTTGAGCAGCAAGGCAACCAGGAACTCACTCTTTTCAAACATGAGGCCCAGGAGCGTTTCACCGCCCTACGTCACGAATACGCGTCCCGACTGCGTCTTGCCCGTCGTGACCAGCGCGCACAGTTGCTACGCCAACGCAGAACTCTCCAGCAGGAACACGTCACTCGTTGCGAGCGGGAGATTCGGGAGCGTCTGACTCAACAGCGCTGGGAGACGGCCAAGAACTGCCAGGAACTGGCCAGGGAACTGTTACCGGGGCTCTGGGAAAAACATCGTGCGGAACTTCTCCCAAGACTGGCCGGAGAACTTCCCTCCATTCCCTGGACGTCCATCCAGGTGAACGCCGCGGATGTAAATCTGGCTCGTGAACTCTTTCCGAATGTCGATGTGACGGCCAACTCGAAACTTGCCGGAGGCCTGCTGGCCAAAAATCGTGATATCGGGCTGACGATCGATGCCGGCCTCGACACGTGTCTCGACAGGCTGCTTCCTGAACTGCTACCACGAGTTCTCAAGGTGATCGATGATGCCTGCCAGCACTGAAAAACTCGGCCTGCTGACCACGGCCTCCGAAGGGTTCCCGGATGCTTACGTCGCAGCACGGCTGGTACCTCGGCTGTTTCAGCTCCGTCAGAGCCTGCGCAGCCCTCGCGAAAACCTTCATGGTGCCTGGCATGTTTTGATAGATGCGACACGCTGGCTCTACACCCAGCTCTCACGCTCGAACCGACGAGAACTCCTGGAGATCTTCTATTTTCTCGAATTACCGTCATTAACGACGGCATACCGGCTCCTCGCGGCCGGTCACCGCTCGAGAGCGAGCACCTCCCTCCGCGAGAGTCTCTGGGGGGCATCTGTTCGCCGTATCCTTGAGGCTCCACACGATCCCGGGAAACTTGGAGTACATCTGTACGAACTGTTTGACCTGCACGACTGGCCCACTCCAGCTGTCGAGCTGAGTGAGACACGCCATCCGCAGCAGTTTTTCGAAGAGCGGCTGCACCTTGGGCTCTATCAGAGGATGGGGCGTAAACGAGGATGGACGCGTACCGTTCTTCTGTCCGCGTGCTGCGACCTACACAACCTGGCCCGACGCCGAACGCTCAACCGCTGGCCTGCACGCTTCGAACTC
>QKBP01000069.1 GCA_003246035.1 Desulfuromonadaceae bacterium
ATCGTCTACGCCAAGAGCGTGCGGGTCGGCGGCGACAAGCTCGACGAGGCGCTGGTCCAGCACCTCAAGCGCAAGTACAACCTGCTGGTCGGTGAGCGCACCGCCGAGCAGATCAAGATCGAGGTCGGCAGCGCCTATCCCGGCGAGAACGACACGAACTCGACGATCGAGGTCAAGGGGCGCGACCTGGTGACCGGGATCCCCAAGACCCTCAATATAGACGCCTCCGAAGTGCGCGAGGCGCTGCAGGAGCCGGTCAACGCCATCGTCGAGGCGGTGCGCATCGCCCTCGAGCGGACCCCGCCCGAACTGGCGGCCGACATTGTCGACAAGGGGATCGTGCTCGCGGGGGGCGGCGCCAAGCTGCGCAACCTCGACCGCATGCTCCGCGAGGAGACCGGGCTGCCGGTGGTGATCGCCGAGGACCCGCTCTCCTGCGTGGTGCTCGGCAGCGGCAAGGTCCTCGACCATCTCGACCTGCTCAAGCGGGTGACGGTGACCTCCTAGGTCACCGCGACCCGGACTGTTTGACCGAAGGGGGGCCTCGCGCCCTCCTTTTTGCTCTCTCTCGGGCGCCAGCCCTCGGACCCACGACGCATGCTCGGTTTCCGCGATAAACTCAAGACCCTGCTCTTCGCCATCTGCCTGATCCTGGCAGCGCTGTTCCTCTACTCGGCCTACCTGCGCCGCCAGGAGTCGACCAGCCTGTTCGAACGCGCCGTGCTGCGGGTGACCGCGCCGATGCAGAACGGCCTCGATTACGCCTGGGACGGGATGTACGGGATGTGGTCGCACTACCTGTGGCTGGTCGACACCTCGCGCCAGAACGAGGAGATCCTCGCCGACAACCGGCGCCTGCAGGGGGAGCTGACCGCCATGGAGGAGCTGCGCCTGGCCAACCAGCGCCTGCGCCGGCTGCTCGATTTCGTCGAGGAGATGGAGTTGGAAGGGGTCGCCGCCGAGGTGATCGCCGAGGATGCCAGCAGCTGGTTCCGCACCGTGGTGATCGACAAGGGGAGCGAGGATGGCATCGCCGAGGGGATGCCGGTGGTGGTCCCGGAAGGGGTGGTCGGCCGGGTGATCCGGGTCGCCGCGGGGGAATCCCGCGTGCTGTTGATTACCGACGCCTCCTCGGCCGCCGCCGCGCTGGTCCAGCGCACCCGGACCCGGGGGGTCTGCCGCGGCGAGGGGGACTCGCTCAACCTCGACTTTGCCCTGCGTCAGGCCGACATCCAGGTCGGCGACAAGGTCATCAGTTCGGGGATGGGCGGGGTCTTCCCGAAAGGCCTGGCGATCGGCGAGGTGACCGACGTGGAGCGCGGGGACTTCGGCCTGTTCCAGAACGTCAAGGTCCGCCCGGTCGCCGACTTCTCCCGCCTCGAGGAGGTCCTGGTGCTGCTCGGGGAGTCGACATGAACCGCCTGATGGTCTACTTCGGCTGCGGCCTGGTCTTTTTGCTGCTGCAGGCGACCGTGATCCCCTGGCTGCTGCCGTCCTATCTCAAGCCCGACCTGCTGCTGATCCTGCTCATCTACCTCGGCCTGAACGAGAACTTCCGCTCCGGGGCGCTGCTCGCCTACCTGCTCGGCTGCCTGCTCGACGTCTTCGCCGGGCACTATTTCGGGCTCAACGGTTTCGTCTTCCTGGCGATCTTCTTCGCCACCCGTTTTGCCGTACGCTGGTTCAATACCGAGAGCTCGATGCTGCTGGTGACCATGGTCTTCTGGGGGGCCCTGGCCGAAGGGGGGCTGGTGATGTTCGCCCTCGGGGTGTTCGCCGAGGCCGGCAACATCTGGAGCGTGGTGCTGATGTATCTCTTCCCCCGCGCCATCACGAGCTGCCTGGTCGCCGAGGGGCTGCTGCTGCTGCTCAACTACCTGCAGCGCCGACTCGGTCCGCGCTGGAACATCCCGGGACTCAACCGTCTGGACGACCGCTATGGATTTTAGGTCAGGCTGGTCGGGGGTCCCCGACCTTACGCGCAGATTCCTGCTGCTCTCGTTGATTGCCTCCGGGGTCTTCCTGCTGCTGGTGATGCGTCTCTGGTACCTGCAGATCATCCAGGGCGAAACCTACGTGCGCCTCTCGGAGAAGAACCGTTTCCGGTATCTCCCGGTCGCGGCGAGCCGGGGCCCGGTCTACGACCGCAACGGCGTGCTGCTGGTCGACAACCGCCCGGCGTTCGATGTCGCGGCGCTGCGCCAGGAGGTCGAGAACCCCGAGACCCTGGTGGCGTCCCTGTCGCAGCTGCTCGACGAGGACCCGCAGCTGCTCGAGGAGCGCTGGCAGGAGGGGCGCAAGCTCCCCGCCTACCGGCCGGTGATGCTCGACGGCGACGTCGGCCGCGAGAAGATGGAGCGGGTCCAGGAGCAGGCCGTGACGATCCCGGGGGTGATCGTCGAGGTCAAGCCGGCGCGGCTCTATCCCTTCGACAAGCTGGCCGCGCATCTCTTCGGGCACATGGGCGAGATCACCGAGGAGGAGCTGCAGAAGAACGCATCGCTCGGCTACCGCGGCGGGGACTACATCGGCAAGTCGGGACTCGAACGACACCTCGAGGAGTTTTTGCGCGGCAGCGACGGCCAGCGGCTGCTCGAGGTCGACGTCAAGGGGAAGGACCTGCGCCAGGCGGTGCTGCGTGAGCCGCTCCCGGGGAACAAGGTCTTCCTGACCCTGCAGTACGAGCTGCAGAAGGCGGGGGAGGAGGCGTTCGGAGAACAGGCGGGGGCCGCGGTGGCCCTCGACGTGCGCACCGGCGAGATCCTCGCCATGGTCAGCCGCCCGGCGTTTTCGCCCGGGCTGTTCTCCCGGGGGATCCGCAACGACCAGTGGCTCGAGCTGCTCGACAACGAACGCCACCCGCTCCAGTACCGGGCGATTCGCGGCCAGTATCCGCCCGGTTCGACCTTCAAGATCATCAGCGCGCTGGCGGCCCTCAAGGCCGGGGTGGTCACCCCCGCGACCACGGTCAACTGCACCGGCAAGATCGCCATCGGCAACCGCGAATTCCGCTGCTGGAAGAAGCGCGGCCACGGGGTTACCGACCTCAAGAAGGCGCTGCGCGAGAGCTGCGACGTCTGGTTTTACCAGGCGAGCCTCGCCCTCGGGATCGACCGGCTCTCCGAGATGGCCTTTGCCTTCGGGCTCGGGGCCCCGGTCGGTTTTCCGCTCGGGGACGACAAGGGGGGGCTGATCCCGACCCGCGCCTGGAAGCGTCGCCAGTTCAACGATTCCTGGTACGACGGCGAGACGGTGATCGCCGCCATCGGCCAGGGCTACGTGCTGACCACGCCGCTGCAGCTGGCGGTGATGACCGCGGCGGTCGCCAACGGCGGGACGGTCTACCGTCCGCAGGTGGTCAGCCGGGTCGAGGACTGGGAAGGGAACGTGCTGCGCGAGCGCCAGGTCGACATCCTCAACCGTGTCGAGCTCCCCGAGCAGGTCTTCGCGCCGGTACGTGAGGGGCTCGAGGCGGTGGTCCACGAGCCGCACGGCACCGGGGCGCTGAGCCGGGTGCCGGGAGTCCGGGTCGCCGGCAAGACCGGCACCGCCCAGGTCATCCGCATGAAGGACGACGAGGAGGAGACCTCGGACGGCAGCAAGCCGTACAAGCACCGCGACCACGCCCTGTTCGTCGCCTATGCCCCGGCAGACAAGCCGGAGATCGCCGTGGCGGTGGTGGTGGAACACGGCGAGCACGGCAGCAGCGCCGCCGCGCCGGTAGCGCGGGCGATCCTGGCGGCCTACTTCGACACCCAGCAGGGCACAACCGAGCCGGGTGCGGTCGCCGAGGGGGATTGACGGGATGTTCGATCGACGCCTACTGACCAACTTCGACTGGGTGCTGGTGCTGACCGTCTGCACGCTGGCGGCCATCGGCATGACCAACCTCTACAGCGCGACCTCCAACTGGGACGCCGGAACCCCGGTCTATCTCAAGCAGATGGCCTGGTTCGGAGTCGGCCTGGCGCTGATGATGATCGTCTGCCTGTTCGACTACCGCCACCTCGAGTACTTCGCCTGGCCCCTCTACCTCTTCGGCCTCGCCCTGCTGCTCTTCGTCGCGGTGGCCGGCAAGACCTCGATGGGTGCGACCCGCTGGATCCACCTCGGGTTCTTCAACCTCCAACCGAGCGAGGTGATGAAGGTCGCCCTGATCATCATCCTGGCCCGCTACCTGACCCGTCGCGGGCATTTCCACGGCCACTCCTTCCGCGAGCTGATCCCGCCCTTCGCCCTGATCGGCGTGCCGGTGCTGCTGATCATGATCCAGCCCGACCTCGGCACCGCCATGCTGCTGGTCTTCATCGCCGGGACGGTGCTGCTGTTCCTCGGCATCCAGCGCTCGACCCTGATCGGCCTGTCGATCCTCGGGGTGATCTGCGCCGTGGCCGGCTGGTACCAGCTGCGCCCCTACCAGAAGGCGCGCATCCGGACCTTCCTCGACCCCGAACGCGACCCCCTGGGCGCCGGTTACCATATCATCCAGTCGAAGATCGCCGTCGGCAGCGGCGGCGTGTTCGGCAAGGGATTTATGGCCGGTACCCAGTCGCAGCTCAGTTTCCTCCCCGAACGGCATACCGACTTCGCCTTCTCGGTGTTCGCCGAGGAGTGGGGGTTTACCGGCGCCTTCGTGCTGCTGCTGATCTACCTGCTGCTGATCACCTGGGGGATCTACATCGCCCGGCGGGCCGGAGACCGCTTCGGCATGCTCCTGGCCGTCGGCGTGGTGGCGATGTGCTTCTGGCACATCGTCATCAACCTCGGCATGGTGATCGGGCTGCTGCCGGTGGTGGGGGTGCCGCTGCCGCTCTTCTCCTACGGGGGGACCAACATGGTCACGACCATGGTCGGGGTGGGGTTGTTGCTGAATGTCAGCATGCGCCGCTTCATGTTCTAGATAAGGCGGCCCCAAAGGGCCCGCCTGCGGCGTTGTCCTCGGGCTCGTCGCTGCGACGTAGCTGCCGCTACGCCTCACTCCTTCCCCTGCGTCCGCCTTGCATGCGAACCCTTTTGAACCGCCACCTGCGCCTTCGGGGGTATGCGGAGAGCAGAGCTTCGAAAGCGTGACGAGCACGAAGGGCCCGCCTGCGGCGTTGTCCTCGTCCTCGTCGCTGCGGCGTCGCTGCCGTTACGCCTCGTTCCTCATCCTGCGTCCGCTTTTCATCCGAACACTTTTGAGCCGCTCCCTGGCCGCTGCAGAGGTGCGTAGGGGGACGAATCTCGGGCCATCCGTACGCCACGGGGCTGACGGCAGAATCGGTTCCGGAATAGGGGGCGCGGTTACCCTCGGCGCGAGAATCTGTTACGCTTGTATCCTCTGCATGGCGAGGAGGTCATATGGTCGAGGCACGCTTCTGGACAGCCGAAGAGGGGGAGGTGGTCAACTGCAGGTTATGCCGCTTCCACTGCCGGATCGTACCGGGGCGACGCGGGCTCTGCGGGGTGCGCGAGAACCGCTCCGGGGTGCTCTA
This sequence comes from Desulfuromonadaceae bacterium, assembly GCA_003246035.1. The sequence continues at coordinate 5,475 of QKBP01000069.1, forward strand.
TTCCCTGGTCTACGGCCGGAGTATCTCGGCGAACGTCGACCCGATCGAGAAGAAGCCGCTCTACCACCTGCTCCCCGGCTCGCTGAGCTTCTCGATCGCCACGGTCGGCTGCAACTTCCGCTGTCTCCATTGCCAGAACTACCAGATCTCCCAGTGGCCCCACGAGCACTCAAGCATCCCTGGCGACGAGCTGCCTCCCGACGAGGTGGTTCGCCAGGCCCTCGCGAGAGGCTGTCGTTCGATCGCCTACACCTACACCGAGCCGACGATCTATCTCGAGTACGCCTACGACACCGCGGTGTTGGCTCATAAGGCGGGGCTCAAGAACGTCTTCGTCACCAACGGCTACACCACCACCGAGGCGCTCGAGGCGATCGCCCCCTACCTCGACGCCGCCAACGTCGACCTCAAGGGGTTCAGCGACGACTTCTACCGCAAGGTGACCGGGGCCCGCCTCGACGGGGTGCTCGCGACCCTGCGCGACTACCGGCGGCTCGGCATCTGGCTGGAGGTGACGACCCTGCTCATACCCGGGTACAATGACGACCCCGACGAACTGCGCCGCCTGGCCGCGTTCATCCATGACGAACTGGGGGCCCAGACCCCCTGGCACGTGACCGGGTACTACCCCGCGTACCGCATGGATGCCCCGCCGACCCCGGCCGAGACCCTGCAACGGGCGAGTCGGATCGGATACGAGGCCGGTCTGCAGCAGATCTACCAGGGGAATCGCCCCGGCAGCGGGGGAGACGACACGCTCTGTCCCGGTTGTGGCGCCACGGTGATCGCGCGGAGCGGATTCAGCGTGCGGTCGAATGTGCTGGATGAGGGACATTGCCCGGAGTGCCGCCAGGAGATTCCCGGGGTCTGGAATTAACCGTCAGGAGGGCTGAACCATGGAGAGCTGGTTTTCAGAGTTGAACCGCGAGCTGCTGGCGGTGTGGAGTCTGCGGATCGTCTACGCGCTGGTGATTCTGTTCGTCGGGCGGCTGGTCGCCCGGGGGGTGTCGGGCCTGCTGGCGCGCCTGCTCGGCCGCACGGTCAGCGACGAGGCGCTGCTCGCCTTCGTGCGCAGCGTCAGCCACGCCCTGCTGCTGGTGGTGGTGTTCATCGCCGCCCTCGACCAGCTCGGGGTCGACACCACCTCGCTGGTGGCGGTGGTCGGCGCCGCCGGCCTGGCGGTCGGCCTGGCGCTCAAGGATTCGCTGCAGAACGTCGCCTCGGGGGTGATGCTGATCGTCAACCGTCCCTTCAAGGCCGGCGACTATGTCGAGGCGGCCGGGCAGGGGGGGACGGTCGAGAAGATCGGTCTCTTCACCACCCTGCTGCGGACCCCCGACAACTGCGAGCTGGTCGTCCCCAACAGCCAGATCACCGCCGACTGCATCCGTAACTTTTCGGCGCGCGAGACCCGCCGTCTCGACCTGGTGATCGGGATCAGCTACGAGGACGACATCGCCCGGGCCAAGCGGGTGGTTGCCGAGATCCTCACCGCCGATCCGCGCGTGCTCGAGGACCCCGCGCCGGTCATCGCGGTCGGCGCCCTCGGTGAGAGCAGCGTCGACCTGTTCGTGCGCCCCTGGGTCGCCTCCGCCGACTACTGGTCGGTCCGTTTTGACCTGCTCGAGCGGATCAAGCAGGCGTTCGACACGCACGACATCACCATCCCCTATCCGCAGCGGGTACTGCATACCGTCCCCGCCCAGGAGAGCGCATGACATTTGACGGCAAGCTCCCTGAGTGGAGCATCGAGCTGCCGATCGACGGTACGCTCGACCTCCACGCCTTCCAGCCCCGCGACCTCGGGACCCTGATCCCCGATTACATCGCCGAGTGCCATGCCCGCGGGATCTACGACGTGCGGATCATCCACGGCAAGGGGCAGGGGGTCCTGCAGCGTTCGGTCCACGTGCTGCTCGAGCGTATCCCCGAAGTGGCCGAGTTCCAGCTTGCCGACGAGCTGCGCGGTGGCTGGGGGGCGACCCTGGTGCGCCTCAAGCCCTGACGGAGTTCCCATGGCGCACCTTACCCCCCGCAGCGCTTACGGCGACCTGGTCAGCCGGCTCAACCTGGGCGCCCAGGGGGCCACACCTTCGCCGCTCCTCGATCGCATCCTCTCCCTGCTGTTCGCCCCCCGCGAGGCCGAGCTGGTCGCGAAGCTGCCGCTGCGCCCCTTCCGGGCCGAGCAGGCGGCGAAAGCCTGGAAACTTTCCCTTGCCGAGGCCCGGGCCGTTCTTGAAGAGCTCTGTTCCCGGGCCCTGCTGGTCGACATCCTGCAGGGGGAGGAGCGCGAGTACGTGCTCCCCCCGCCGATGGCCGGTTTCTTCGAGTTTGCCCTGATGCGGGTGCGCGACGACCTCGACCAGAAACTCCTCTCGGAGCTCTACGAGCAGTACATCACCGTGGAGGACGATTTCATCCGCGCCCTGTTCGTCGACGGGACCACCCAGCTCGGCCGGGTCCTGGTCCAGGAGACCGCTCTCGACAGCGTGCAGTCGCTGCATGTGCTCGATTACGAGCGGGCCACCGCGGTGATCGAGGATGCAACGCACATCGGCATCGGCCTGTGCTATTGCCGCCACAAGAAGAGTCACCTCGAGGGGGCCTGCTCCGCTCCGCTCGACAACTGCATGACCTTCAACACCGTGGCGGACTCGCTGATCCGCAGCGGCCATGTCCGCCGGATCGGCAAGAGCGAGTGCCTGGAGCTGCTTCAGCAGGCCTGGGAGGCGAACCTCGCCCAGTTCGGCGAGAACGTGCAGCGCGGGGTCAACTTCATCTGCAACTGCTGCCCCTGCTGCTGCGAGGCGATGGTCGCGGCGCAGCGCTTCGGCTTCGAGCGGCCGGTCCATACCAGCAACTACCTCGTCCATGTCGAGAGCAACTGCAGCGGCTGCGGGCGCTGCGTGCCGGTCTGTCCGGTGAAGGTGATTACGCTCGAGACCGATCAGCCGGCCGGGCGGGGGACCAAGTCGGCACGGATCGACGCACAGCTCTGCCTCGGCTGCGGGGTGTGCGTGCGCAACTGCCCGCGCGACGCGCTGCGCATGGTCGAACGCAAGGAGCGGGTGATCACCCCGGTCAACTCGGTGCACAAGAGCGTACTGATGGCCATCGAGCGGGGCAAGCTCCAGCACCTGGTCTTCGACAACCGCCTGCTCTGGAGCCACCGGGCCCTCGCGGCGCTGCTCGGGGCCATTCTCAGGCTCCCCCCGCTCAAGCGGGCTCTGGCCTCTGAACAGATCGGCTCCCGCTACCTCGGCGCTCTGTGTGAGCGCTACGAACAGCAGCGCCCACCGTCTTCTCCCTGAAGAGACCCCCCGCGCGGATTTTTACGTTTCGAGTGACGTGACCGCTTTGCCTCGCCGCGGCTTTGTGGCAGGATAAGGACGTTTTAAGTTTGCGCGTTCGCGCTTCATTTCAGGAGGGGCAGCCCCGATGGAGTTCAAGATCCTCTACTGGCACTGGCTGGCGTTCGGCATGCTGCTGATCGCCCTGGAACTGTTCGTTCCGTCCTTCACGATCTTCTGGTTCGGCCTCGGCGCGATGCTGGTCGGGGTCCTGCTGCTGCTCGGCCCGGAGCCCGGCTTCGCGGTCCAGTTGCTGATCTGGGCCGTCGCCTCGGCCCTCTTCACCCTGGCCTGGTTCCGCTGGATCAAGCCGCTCTCCCAGGACCGGACCAAGGCCGGCATGGGACGCGAGGCGCTGCTGGGCGAGACCGGCCTGGTCCTCAAGGCTCCCGGGGAAGGGCGCCGCGGCGAACTGCGCTTCCCGGCCCCGATCCTCGGCGACGACACCTGGCAGTTCCTGTGCAACGAGGACCTGCAGGTCGGCGACAAGGTGGTGGTCAAGGATCTCTCGGGGAACACCCTGATCGTTTCCAAATTCGTCGGTGCCAGCGCCGGCGGAAATTCCATACAATGATGCTGCAAGGAGGAACTTCGTCATGACAGCAGGTCTGGTACTCGCCGCGATCTTTTTTGCCCTGGTCGTGCTGACCATCTTCCTCGGGGTGCGGATCGTCCCCCAGGGGACCAAGTTCGTGGTCCAGCGGCTCGGGAAGTTTCACAACGTGCTCAACCCCGGGCTCAACATCATCATTCCCTACATCGACACGGTCGCCTACAAGGTCACCACCAAGGATATCGTGCTCGACATCCCCTCCCAGGAGGTGATCACCAAGGACAACGCGGTGATCATCGCCAACGCGGTCGCCTTCTTCAACATCGTCAATCCCGAGAAGGCGGTCTACGGTGTCGAGTCCTACGTCCTGGCGGTGCAGAACCTGATCCAGACCTCGCTGCGCAGCATCATCGGCGAGATGAACCTCGATGACGCGCTCTCCAGCCGCGACCAGATCAAGGCGCGCCTGAAGACCTCGATCAGCGACGACGTCGCCGACTGGGGGCTGGTGATCAAGACCGTCGAGATCCAGGACATCAACCCCTCGCCGACCATGCAGAAGGCGATGGAGGAGCAGGCCGCCGCCGAGCGTGCGCGACGGGCCACCGTGACCCGCGCCGACGGGGAGAAGGAGGCGGCGGTCCTGCAGGCCGACGGGCGTCTCGAGGCGGCCAAGCGTGACGCCGAGGCCAAGCGCGTGCAGGCCCAGGCCTCGCAGGACGCGATCCAGATGGTAGCCAAGGCGGTCGCCCAGGGGGACGCGCTACCGGTGCACTACCTCCTCGGCGAGAAATACGTGGGGGCGGTGGAGGAGCTGGCCAAGAGCCCCAACGCCAAGACCTTCGTGCTGCCGGCCGACCTGCAGCACGCCATCAAGGGGATCTTCGGCGGCCGGGTCTGAACCACTCTGGCGTTCCCGAAAAAAAAGGCCACCCCGTTGCGGGGTGGCCTTTTGTGTTTGCGTATGCGCCGAACCGGGTCAGGGTCCCTTGAGGCGCTCGTCGAGTTCGCGGATTTTTTCCTCGCGGATGGTGACGTCCGACTTCTCCTTCAGCCAGTGCCCCGGGTAGCGGAAACGGCAGCCGAAGTCGAGAGCCTCGGCGAGGGTCAGCTTGCTGAGCAGCACCTGCAGCAGGGCCGTGGCGATCAGCACCAGCCAGATCGACAGCGGCAGGCCGAGAAAGACCAGCACCAGCTTCCAGCTGGCGTATTCCTGGAACGGGTCGCCCCCTGCCGGGCGGGCGGCCTGGCCGAGGATCGGGCCGATCACGTTCCAGAACAGGACGATGCCGCCGACCAGTCCGACCCCGGCGATGATCTGGGTGGTGTCCTGGTACTTGGGCTTGAGCAGGTAGTATTCCTTGAAGTAGCGGATGATCATGGCAGCCTTTCCTCGCGGATCGTGTTGACGGCAACAACGGGGCGTCATATTGCTCCATTGTTCGCCAGTCCGTACACCGGGGTCAACCCTTGTTGGCAGAAAATCTGACTTACTTGAAGAGTCGGTCGATCAGCTCGCGGTATTTGCGCTCGATGACGTGTCGTTTCTTCTTGAGGGTGTTGGTCAGCTCCTCGCCGGGCGTGAAGTCGCCGTCGAGGAAGCGGATCCCCTGCAGGCGTTCGTAAGGCTTGAAGCCCTTCTTCGGCTGGAGCAGGCGGTTGATCTCCTGGCGAGCCCGTTCGAGCAGACCGGAGTCGTTGAGCAGCTCCTCGCTCCCCTGGCGGACCTGCGCGAGCTTCTCACGGGCGAACTCGGCGAGCTTGTCCATGTCGGGGACGATCAGCGCGCCGAGCCCCTTGCGGTCCTGGCCGACCAGCACCGCGTCCTTGACGAAGGGGAGGGCGCCGATGGCCCCCTCGATGCGCGACGGGTCGACGTTCTCGCCGCTGGCGAGCACGATGATCTCCTTGGAGCGGCCGGTGATCACCAGCTCGCCGCCGACGGTCAGGCGCCCGAGGTCGCCGGTGCGCAGGAACCCGTCGCGGGTGAAGACCTTGGCGTTCTCCGCGTCGTTGTGGTAGTAGCCGGGCATCACCTGCGGGCCGCGGACCTGGATCTCCCCCTCTTCGCCGTCCGGGACCGGGCGGTCGTGCTCGTCGGCGATGCGCAGCTCGGTCTCCGGCAGGGGAGGGCCGAGGGTCCCGAAGACATGACAGTCGACCCCGCGACCGGCGATGCCGGGGGCGCACTCGGTCATGCCGTAGGCGTTGACGATGCGGATACCGAAGGCGTCGATCCACTCGTCGAGGTACTGGGGAAGGCTCCCGCCGCCGCTGACCGCCAGCTTCAGCCTCCCGCCGAATCTCTGGCGCACGAGGACAAACTTGCGCTGGGCCAGCCGGTAAGGGAGAAACAGCAGCGGCAGCATCAGCAGCGCCGTCAGGCGCCTTGCCCCCTCGGCGAACGGGTTGCTCCTGCCGAAGCGGGGGAGGTGTCCGCAGAGGGTGCGGCGGTAGCGGCGATAGCTCCTCGAGACGGTAACCAGCAGGCGGAAGAGGCGGGCCTTGCGGGCGCCCTGCTCCTCGAGGGAGTTGTTGATCCGGGTGTAGAGGGCTTCCCAGAGTCGGGGGACCGAGCAGACCAGGGTCGGACGATAGCGCTCGAGGTCGGCGGCGAAGGTCTTGACCGACGAGTAGACGATGCAGGCGCCGCTGGCCAGCGCGAGGTATTCGGCGGCCCGCTCGAAGATATGCCAGGTCGGCAGCACCGACAGCCAGACGTCGCGCTCGTCGAGCGGGACGATCTGCGGGATGGCGGTAAGGTTGGCGTCGATATTGCGGTGGGTGAGCATCACCCCCTTGGGGTGGCCGGTCGTCCCCGAGGTGTAGATCAGGGTCACGAGGTCGTCGGCCTGGAGCTTCGCGGCGTGGGCTTCGAACTCGTCGAGTTCCGAAGGGGTGATCTCCCGCTCTCCGAGCAGCTCGTTATAGCTGTAGAGGTTGGAGAAGAGGCGGTGTTCATTTTCCCCCTCCATGACGAAGACATGGCGCAGCTTCACCTTCTCGAGCAGCTCTTCGTGACGTTCGAGCAGAAGGGGTGTCTCGGCGATGAGTACCTCGCACCCGGAGTGTTCGAGGATGTACTCGAGCTCACGGCTCGGGGTGTCGCTGCCGCGGGGGATGCTGACGGCGCCGAGGGCGATCAGCGCAAAGTCGGTGACGATCCAGGCGTAGCGGTTGTCGGAGAGGATCATGACCTTGGTCCCCTTGCGGATCTTGCGTTCGGCGAAGGCGCGCGTCAGGACGAGCACGTCGTCGCGGAACTTCCGGTAGCTGACCCGATGCTCCCGCTCGCCGGCACGGTAGACGAACGCGACCCGCCCCGTGTGGGTGGCGCAGGTCTCGAGCAGAACCTGGTGCAGCGTTCGGAATCGGCCCATGTCGTCTCTCCAGTTTTTTTTCAGCATAGCAGAGATTCGTCATAACCGAGTTGCCAACTCGGGAACAACTGCTAGGTTGATAGACAGAGGCCTTTCCAGACCTTATCCCTGCAGCTCGAGACGAAGCCATGCAACCGATACGCATCGTACTGGTCGATGATCATCAGATCTTTCGCGACGGAGTCCGCCTGCTGCTCGAAAAGGAGACCGACCTCTCGATCTGCGGTGAAACCGCCAGTGGTCTCGAGGCTCTCCAGCTGGTGCGGGAACTGCGACCCGATATCCTTCTGCTGGATATCTCACTCAGGGGGGTCAATGGCCTGGAAATTCTTCAGCAGATCGGCACAGCTTCTCCGGGCACCCGAACCATCATCGTCACCCAACATGAAAATGTCGCCTACGTGCGCAATGTCTTTGAACAGGGTGCCCGGGGGTATGTCATCAAGGACTCCTGCTCTTCAGAGCTGATTTCGGCGATACGATCCGTGCATGCCGGGCAGGTCCACTTCAGCCCGAGGGTGGAGCAGAATATCCTGGGTTCGCTCGTCGCCCGTGCGACCGTCCATGATCCCGAAGATGCCTCGTTTGCCACGCTTACGCAGCGTGAACTGGAAGTTTTTCGCCTGATCGTTGAAGGGCTCTCGACCCAGCAGATTGCGGACTTCCTGTGTATCAGTCCGAAAACCATCGACAAACATCGCGCGAGTATCACGCGCAAGACGGGTCTCGACAATCCGGCCAGGATGGTGCACTTCGCGATTCGCCTCGGCCTGGTCGATCCCAAGATCTGGCAGGGGTAGGCCCCTATCTCGCCATCCTCTCCCGCTTCTCCTTTCCCTTACCGCTATAGTAGGAAATTCCTATCTCGATTTGCGTTTCTGACGCATGGAGAGCCTTGTTGCGAAGTTTATAGTTTTACTCAACAAGGAAAAGCGCATCAGTCATTCCCCGTCAAGAACCGCTCCGTCGCATAGAAAGGAGGATTCAAATAAACAGCAAGGAGGTTTGATCGTACACGTGTAGCGCAAAAGACGACCAAAACGGTCACCAAATGAAGAAGGACAAATGAAAAAGAGAGGAGATGGATTATGGCTAAGGTATCGAATCGCAATTTCGCGGAGACCTGGCGGAGCTTCAGCTTTCTGACCCTGTTGGTTCTCCTGCTGGCCCTCCCGTCCTATGCGGCCGCTCCCCCCGGCGGGACCCTGAACCCCCGCAACGTCCCCAAGTATGTCACCCCACTGGTGATCCCGCCGGAGATGCCGCCCGTAGCCGTCAACCCGGACGGGACCAAGAGCTACGACATCGAGGTGATCCCGCACAACCAGCCGATCCTGCCACCCGTAGCTAACGACGGTACCCCGATGAACCCGACCCCGGTCTGGACCTACGCCGCCGTCGGTAACCCGGCCACCCGCAACTACCCGGCCTTTACCATCGAAGTTGAGAAGAACAAGAACGCCGCGGTCACCTGGCGCAACCGCCTGCTCGACGCCAACGGCAACCCGCTGCCGCACCTGCTGCCGGTCGACCGCTCGCTGCACTGGGCCAACACCGAGCTGCTGCCGTGCATGGACGGAACCACGCGCACCGACTGCCGTCCGGCTATGAGCAACGGACTGATCCTGCAGCAGCCCTACACCGGCCCGGTGCCGATCATCACCCACGTGCACGGAGCGCACACCGGCCCTGAGAGCGACGGCTACCCCGAGGCCTGGTACCTGCCGGAGAATACCGCGACCACCACGCCCGGTTTCGTCACCGAGGGCCGCCTGGCCAACAGCTTCGGCATGGCCAACACCCTCAACGGCGCGGCCGCCTTCAACTACCCCAACACCCAGAAGTCGACGACCCTCTGGTACCACGACCATACCCTCGGCATGACCCGCCTCAACGTCTACGCCGGACCGGCCGGGTTCTGGCTGATCCGTGAGAAGGACGCCCTGGGGAAAGATGCGGAAACCGGCCTGGCGGCCACGGACGCCAAGGGGATGATCCAGTCCCTGCCGGGACCGCGCCCCAACACGGCGACCAACCCCATCGACCATCTCGGCTACCGCGAGATCCCGATCGTGATCCAGGACCGCTCCTTCAACCACGACCCGCTCACCGGCGCGACCCAGCTCTTCTACCCGAACAACCGTGCCTTCTTCGAGGGGCTTAAGCAGGCCACCCAGCTCAAGATCCCGTTCGTGGGCGATCCCCTCAACCCCTCCGACATCGCGGCAATCTGGAATCCCGAGGCGTTCTTCAACGTCATGGTCGTCAACGGCGTGAGCTGGCCATTCATGCAGGTCGAGCCCGAGAAATACCGCCTGCGCCTCCTCAACGGCTGCAACTCCCGCTTCCTCAACCTGAGCATGATGGCCCTGGGGGCTAACGGTAAAGTGATCGGCGAAGTCCCCTTCTACCTGATCGGCAACGACCAGGGGCTCGCACCCCAGGTCACCCGCATCATCACCGGCGAAGCGATCAACCTGACCCCGGGCGCCCCTGAGCCCCCGTTTGCGCCGGTTCCGGGTGAAATGAAGGCCCTGTTGATGGGGCTGGCTGAGCGCGCCGACGTGATCGTCGACTTCTCCAAAGTCCCTGTCGGGACGGTCGCGGTACGCATGCTCAATACCGCTCCGGACGCCCCGTTCGGCGGCTTCCCGGACATCCCGGCCGACCCTGGGACCACCGGGCAGGTGATGGAGTTCACCCTGGTCCCCGATAACCCGGCCACGGTCGATGCCAGCACCCCCCCGGCCGACCTGGTGCTGACCAACAACGATCCGATCCAGAACCTTGTCCCGGCCCAGAACCTGGCGCTGATCGAAGAAGAGTCGAGCTTCGTGTGCGTGAGCATCAACCCCGCCGGTAAGGTGAAGGTCCTCCCGGTCGCTGCTCCCTTCAACCCCCTCGACCCCAACAACGCCTGCGCCCTGGCGGGAGGCTTCCCGTTCGCGCCCAAGGAGGCGGTGCTCGGGACCGTCACCACCGACGCCCAGGGGAACGCCAGCGGCACCAAGCAGCTGTGGGGTGACACCATCCGCACCACGCCGCTGAAGGGCTCGACGGAGACCTGGGAGATCTGGAACTTCACCGTGGACGCCCACCCGATCCATCTCCACCTGGTCCACTTCCAGGTCCTGGAGCGCGAGCTGTTCAACCCGGTGCTCGATGCCGCCGGCGCCCCGATCCCCAACATGGGGACCCTGGCCGGGACCTTCCAGCCCCTCGAGGCCTGGGAGAACGGGGCCCCGAAGGATACGGTGATCGCCTATCCGGGGCAGGTGACCCGGGTCCAGGCGACCTTCGATATCGCCGGGCTCTATGTGTGGCACTGTCATATCGTCGAGCATGAAGACAACGAGATGATGGTCCCCTACTGCGTCGATGATCCTGGTATCGACCAAACGACCCAGGCGCCTGGCAATACCGCCTACTGCGGTCCGCAGGCTCCGGCCGGGATCTGATAATCTGCTATACTTCGAGGGGCCGCCTCAGGGCGGCCCCTTTTTTCACGAGTACCCGATCACCATCCAGAGGAGAACACGATGAAACACCTTGCTACTGTCCTGTTGCTGTTGCTGGTGGGGGCGAGCCCCCTGTGGGCCGCTGAAACCAAGGCCCCCGAAAGCGAGATCGAGAAGGTCAACTACAGCGTCGGCTACCAGATCGGCGGAGACTTCATGCGTCAGGGGATCGAGGCAGCCCCGGACCAGTTGGTCCAGGGGATCCTCGATGCGCTCTCTGGTGGCGAGGCCAAGATGACCCTGGCCGAGATGAATTCGACTCTGGTCGCGCTGAAGCAGAAAATCGTCGCCGAACAGCAGCAGAAGCAGCAGCAGGCTCTTGAGCAGTACCGTGGCGAGGGACGCGATTATCTCGCTGCAAATGCCAAGAAAGAAGGGGTCGTCGTACTGCCGAGCGGGCTGCAGTACAAGGTTCTGAAGTCCGGTGACGGCAAATCGCCCGGGCCGCACGACGAGGTCAAGGTGAACTACCGCGGCACCCTGATCGGCGGCCAGGAGTTCGATAGTTCCTTCCGGCGCGGCGAGCCGGCGACCTTCCAGGTCGACGGTGTGATCAAAGGCTGGACCGAGGCCCTGCAGATGATGCATGAAGGGGACAGCTGGATGCTCTATGTCCCGGCCGACCTGGCCTACGGTGAGCACGGCCCCCTGGCTGAGAAGACCCTGATCTTCGAGGTCGAGCTGCTCGAGGTGCACCCGGCGTCGCAAGGGTGACGTTGCACCCCGGTGCGGGACTGTTAAGCTCGTGGCATCCCCTTATCAAGGAGCTTGACCATGATCCGACCCGAGCCGAACCTGCGCCACCCAGAATACGACGTCGACGCGGTCTTCACCGACCGCTGGTCACCCAGGGCCTTTGAGCCCGCACCCCTCGACGATGCCCAGGTCGCCACGCTGTTCGAGGCGGCGCGTTGGGCGCCTTCCTGTTTCAACGAGCAGCCCTGGCTGTTTCGTTATGCACTCAGCGAAGCGGATCGGGGACGCTTTCTGACGGCCCTGGTTGAGAAGAACCGTGCCTGGGCCCGGCATGCCCCGATGCTGATATTTATCCTGGCGAGGAAGCAATTCGCCCTCACCGGCAAGCCGAACCGACATGCACCCTTCGATGCCGGTGCCGCCTGGATGTCGCTGGCCCTGCAGGCGCGGAGGCTCGGGCTGCACGCCCACGCCATGGCCGGTTTCAGTGTTGTGAAGGCGCTCGAGGTTCTCGGGGTGGACGGAGAGGAGTTTGACGTCATGGCGGCGGTGGCCGTGGGGCGACGGGCCGATCCCGGAAACCTCCCCGAGGATCTGGCCGAGGGAGAACGGCCCAACCACCGTAAGCCACATGCGGAGGTGGCTCAGGAGGGGTGAAAATATGCATCAAAGGAACAGGGCGCCGCGGGCGCCCTTTTTTGTTGCCTGCGGTCAGGGGTTTTCGAGGCGTTCGAGGTTCTTAAGCTGGGTGCGCGTCGTCGCGATGGCGCGCTGCGAGGCGAGATGGTCGGGGTGAAAGGTCGCGATGCTCTCCCACGTGGCGATCGCCTTCTCGTATTCGCCGTTACGATAGGCCAGCAACCCCGATTCGAGCAGGCGGCTGGCGCACAGCTCGATGGACGCGTCGATCTCGGTCAGGGTCATCCAGGTCCGGGTCTGCAGCTCTTGAGTACGGGGGTAATGGATCCGAGCAGTCCGGTAGAGGCTGCCGGCTTCCAGGGGGTGGTCGAGGCGCTGGTTCTCGAGGGCCTGGGAGAGCACACCGTTGAGCGCAGCCGGGAGCTGGCGGGCGAAATCTTCTTCCTCCTTGTCCCCCTCCAGGGCTGCGTGGATCAGTTCAAGGGCGCCCGTGAAATCCTTCGCGGCCAGGCGCGTATCGATCTCTTTCTGTAGCCTGGCAGGAGGAAGACGCTCCTGGGTATGCCTCGTGAGCGATGCGAACGGGCGCGTCAGCGAGAAACGATCCAGGGCACAACCGCCGGCAAAGAGGGCGGCAAGAAGCGTGAGGAAGAGAATGCTCAGCCGCATGCCACGTCATCCATGGGGGCCGGTTCGGCTTCTTCCCGATAATCGGCCAGAGAGTCGATGAACAGTTCCGCCAGCTCCGGATCGAACTGACTCCCTTTGAAGGCGCGGATTTCGTTGACGGCCGCGTCGCGGTCCCGCCCCGGGCGATAGGGTCGGCAGGAGGTCATGGCGTCGTAGGCGTCGGCCAGGGCCACGATCTGGGCGTGCAGGGGGATCTCTGTGCTGCGCAGTTGATGCGGGTAGCCGCTGCCGTCGTACCACTCGTGGTGATGCAGTACGACCGGAAGGTACTTCTGCAGCGATTCGGCCAGCTCGAGGATCTGGGCGCCGTAGACCGGGTGATCCTTGATCTGACCGTATTCGATGTCGTTGAGACGGGCCTGCTTGTTGAGAATGTTGTCCGGAACGCGAATCTTCCCGATATCGTGGAGCAGACAGGCCATTTCGAGCTCCTTGAGCTCCTCGTAGCCGAAGCCGAGGCGCCGGCCGAGCCCGGAGGCAAGGGACGCGACCCGGGCCGAGTGGCCGTACGTGTAGTTGTCTCGTGCGTCGAGGGCCCCGGCGAGGGTGCGCACGATGGCATTGTAGGATTCCTCGAGGTCATGGGCGTAATGCACCAGGTTGTCGCGCTGGACCCGGATGACCCGTGCCATATCGTTGAAATTGCGTGTCAGGGCGCCGATCTCGTCCTCGCTGCGGACCGGGACGGCGACCTGGGTGTCACCGACCGTGATGCGGGAGACTGCGGCGCTGAGCAGGCAGATAGGCCGGGTCACGAAGCGCGCGAGAAATACAGAGCCGAGAATTCCGAGGGTCAGGGCCGCCAGGGCGAGCAGGGCGATTTTCTGACGGGCTTCGCGCCGGGTCGCCTCGAGCTGTCGGGTGTCGAAACCGACCACCGCCTGGCCGACCTTGCGACCGGCAAAACGGATCGGGGTGGTGAACTCGTAGAGGCGGACACCGTTATGCTGGACCTCGATGACTTTCAGCTCGTCACGTTTCAGGACGAGGGGCCCGGTCGAAGGCGTCATGACTGTCCCGACTTGAGCGAGCTGGCTGTGGGCGACAACCTCTCCCTGTGCGTCGAGGATCGCCAGGTAGGCGAACTCGGAGCGGGCATCGTGGATGCGCGCGACGAGGTTGTCGAGCGCGAGGCGATCCTGGGAGAGGAGGCTGAAGCTGGCTGGCCCGGCCAGCGTGTCGGCAACGGCCGCACCCCGCTGCAACGCGGAGCTCTGCAGTTCCTCGTCGAGGATCCCCGAGATCGTGGTCGCAATCAGGTAGGTGATCGCGGCTATCAGGATGAAGGTGAAGAGGGTGAACTTGAAGGAGAGGCTGTGGAACGCTTGGCGCAGGGCCTGCGTACGCCCGGAACGGTGATTCCGGGAAGAAGTCCGAGGGCGTACGCCGGGTGCTGCGTCGGCGCACAGATCAATAAGATGCTGGATCATAAATCGAAGAATTTTAGTCATTTGATCCGACTTCGACCCAGACGGGTCAGATTCGAGCCGGGTATCCACACGCCGAAGTTATACCGCAGGCCCACGGACGTGGCAAATCATTTTTGGCGGTCTTACGTGAGAAGTATGTCAGAGGGGGTGCCCGTGGAGCAGTTCGGCGGCACGCTGTACGTCCTCGTTCGACCCGAGCAGCATCAGGGTGTCCCCCTCCTCGATCCGGAAGCTGGCCGCCGGGCTGTAGATGGTCCGGTTCTGGCGGATGACCCCGACAACGGTTGCGCCGCTGCGGTTGCGCAGGTCGATTTCGGCGAGGCTGTGATTCAGCAGGGGCGAGTCGCTCGGGACCGCCTGGAAGTCGAGCCGGCCGCCTTCCAGCACCGACAGGCCGTGCGTCGGGGCATCGACCCTGACCATGGAGTTGTAGTGCTCTCGGCGCATTTCAGTCAGGACATGGAGAACGCGTCCCTCGCCGTGATCGAAGCGTCGCATCAGGTTGGCGCCCAGCTGCAGGCTCGCCTCGAACTCGTCGGGGATCACTTCGTCGGCACCGAGTTCGCACAGGTGGGCGAGCTCGGCTACATAACGGGTGCGGGCCAGGATGTAGAGGTCCGGGTTGCTCTTGCGGGCGTTCGCGACGGAGCGCGCCAGGGCCGCGGGGTCATTAATGGCCAGGACCAGAGCGCGGGCTCTCTCGACGCCGAGTTCATGCAGGACCTCGCTGGAGGTGACATCGCCGTAGACCACGAAATCGCCGCTCCGTCGCCCGTGGCGGACGTTTTCACCGTTCAGTTCGATGTAGAGGTGGGGGACGTCGAAGCGGCGCAGGATCCGCCCGACGTTGCGGCCGGTCAGTCCGTACCCGGCGATCAGCACGTGGCCGGAGAGGTTGGCGGTACGCTCCTTGAGCTCGGGGTGGATTTCGCCCATCGGCTTGCCCAGCAGCGACGCGAGCCCGGCGGCCCAGCGTTCGGCCCTGGCGGCGATCAGGGGGGTGGCGATCATGGTCAGGGCGATCACGGCCAGGGTGATCTGGTAGACATTCTCCGGCAGCAGCTTCAGATCGGTGGCCCCCTTGAGGAAGACGAAGGAGAACTCCCCGGCCTGGAAAAGGAGCAGCCCCGTGAGCAAGGCGATGCGCACCGGATAGCGGCACACCAGCGTGGCCAACGCCGCCGCAAGGAACTTGACCAGGCAGACCACCAGGGTCGCCGACAGCACCAGCGGCAGCTCGGAGATGACCAGGTAGGTGTTGACCAGCATCCCGATCGAGACAAAGAAGACGGCCAGGAACGTGTCGCGGAAGGGGAGGATGTCGGAGAGGGCCTGGTGCGCATAGGGGGATTCGGCGAGTGCCAGCCCGGCCAGAAACGCCCCGAGCTCCAACGACAGCCCGACCTCACCCGTCAACCAGGCGGTGACCAGGATCAGGGCGAGGATCGTGATGCGGAACAGCTCCTGGGAGCGGGTTTTGAGGATCGCCAGCAGGATCGGTTGCAACAGGTAGCGGGAAAAGACCAGCAGACCGCCCAGGAGCAGGGCGACCTTGCTGATCGCCCAGAGCGAAAAGGTCAAGTCCTGTCCGGCAATCAGCGGCAGCGCCACCAGAAAGAAGACCACCGCGAGGTCCTGGGCGAGGAGAATGCCAAGCGACATGCGGCCGTGCGCTGAGTCGATTTCACCTCGTTCGCTCAGCAGCTTGAGAACGATGGCCGTCGAAGAGAGCGCCAGCGCCATGGCGATGGGGATGGCCGTTTTCGGGGTGAGCCCGAACAGGGCGGCGAGGCCGAAGAAGGCGGCGATACAGAGCAGCATCTGGGCAAGGCCGCCGCCGACCAGCAGGCGCTTGAGGCGCAGCAGCCGGGAGATCGAGAACTCGAGGCCGATGGTGAAGAGCAGCAGGATCACGCCGATCTCGGCGATCGTCTCGACCTCGTGGACGTTGCGTACCAGGTGGAGCCCGTAGGGACCCGCCACCAGGCCCGAAACCAGGTAACCGATGATCGGTGAGAGGCGCAGCCGGGTGAAGATCAGGGCACTTCCCAGGGCCAGGGTGAGGAGAATCAGCAGGTCGATGAGATACTGGTGGTCGGCCATTTTTAAACTTTCAGGGGAGATCGATCAGGGGGTTACGACGACAACGAGAAGTCTATCCAATCTGTCGTTATTTGCCAGAGCTTTTTCGTTTCTTCGGTTGTGACATATTCTGACAATGTCCGGGGTAGACTGGTACATAACCCAAGCGAGGAGGAACCTATGATCTACATCGGTAACCAGGCAGACGGCGGTTGCGGCATCTATCTCGACGCGTATGCCCTGGAACGTCAGCACGGCGGGATCCAGGTGAGCGCGGTCATCGGGGATGGCAGCTACGAAGGGGAGGTGCTGGTACTCCTCGGAAGCGGTGTCCAGGTCACCTTTGTGGACGAGCTGTGGGGGGATTCGCGCCGGCTGCGCGCTTTCCTCGACCGGCACGGCAAGGAGAGGATTCTTCGCGACCTGGAAGGCGCCTTGCGTGAGGAATGGCCGGAGCTCGGTCGAGCGTCGTCTGATTCCCGGAGCCGCCCCCATGTCTACCTGCCGCTTTTCGACGCCCCGGGCGTGGTGGCCGAGGCGAACCCGGCGTGACAGGGGCCTCGGGCATTGCCAAGAGGGAGGAAGTACGGTAAAAGGGGATCATTTCCCCGAGGATGAATTCGATGCGCACCCTGGTACTCGCCTCCACCAGCCCCTACCGTCGTAAACTTCTCAAGCAGCTGGGGCTCCCGTTTTTGACCGCGGCCCCCCGCTGCCGCGAGGAGATCCAGCCGGGAATCGCTCCGGAGCTGCTGGTGAAGCACCTCGCGATTCAGAAGGCCGAGAGCCTTGCTCGGCAGTATGACGATGCCCTGATCATAGGCTCCGACCAGGTCTTCGTGGACCCCCGCAACCGGGTTCTGGGCAAGCCGGGGACCAGCCAGAAGGCCTTTGAGCAGCTCAAGTCGATGTCGGGGCGCAGCCACACGTTCTTCACCGGGGTGTGCGTTCATGACAGCGCCAGTGGCGAGACCCAGGTCGACTACACCACCTTCAGCGTCACCCTGCGCAAACTGAACGATGACGAGATCCGCAATTATATCCGTCGCGAGGACCCGGTCGACTGTGCCGGTTCCTTCAAGATCGAGGGGCTCGGGATCGCCCTGATGGAGACCACCTCGGGACAGGATTATACGGGGCTGATTGGTTTGCCGCTGATCAAGCTGTGCGGCATGCTGCGCGATGCGGGGGTCGAACTGCTCTGAACACGCTCCTGTTCAGCTTTGGTTTGACCATTTGACCGTAAAATGCTAGTATCGCCCTCCTGTTGAAGAGACCGGTGTTTGCGGCGCCTTAGGGGAAACCCGGTGTGGCCGATATCGGTTTTTTTTTGTCAGCCTAGGGCTGAATCGAGCTGTGTTCATGGATACTCCCGGATTCGTTCATCTTCATCTTCACTCCCAGTACAGCCTGCTGGACGGCGCCATCAAGATCGACGACCTGCTCGGCCGGGTTGCCGAGTACAACATGCCGGCCGTGGCGATCACCGATCACGGCAACATGTTCGGCGCCATGGAGTTCTACAGCAAGGCCAAGGGGCGCGGGATCAAACCGCTCATCGGCTGCGAGATCTACGTGGCCCCCGGTTCGCGTTTCGATAAGACCAACGCCCGCGGCTCTTCGGAAGCCTCCTACCACCTGGTACTGCTGTGCGAAAACCTGACCGGCTACCGCAACCTCTGCCGGCTGGTTTCCGCGGCCCACCTTGAGGGGTTCTACTACAAGCCACGCATCGACTGGGCCCTGCTCGAAAAGCATAACGAGGGGCTGATCGCCCTGACCGCCTGCCTCGGCGGCGAGATCCCGACCCTGATCGGGCTCGGACGCCTGGACGAGGCCCGCGAGCGGCTGCAGGCGATGGCGCAGGTGTTTGATAACGGGCGCTTCTATCTCGAGCTCCAGGAGAACTTCCTCCCCGAACAGGAGCCGGTCAACCGCGGCATGGTCCAGCTTGCCGAGGAACTCGGCCTGCCGCTGGTGGCGACCAATGACTGCCACTACCTGACCCGCGAGGACGCCTACGCCCACGAGGTCCTGCTGTGCATCCAGACCGGCAAGACCATGGACGACCCCAACCGCATGCGCTTCTCCAACGAGGAGTTCTACGTCAAGACGCCTGCGGAGATGGCCGAGCTGTTCCGCGACTACCCCGAGGCGCTGGCCAACACCCTCAAGATCGCTGAGCGCTGCAACCTCGACTTCGACTTCGACACCTACCATTTCCCGCACTTCGAGACCGAGGGTGAGACGCTCGACGAGATTCTCGCCCGGGAAGCCCGCGAGGGTCTGGACGCGCGCCTGGCCGACATCCGTCAGGTGCGCGAAGTCAGCCCCGAGGACGAGACGGTCTACCGCGAGCGGCTCGAGGAGGAGCTCGGGATCATCCGCCAGATGGGCTTCCCCGGCTACTTTCTGATCGTCGCCGATTTCATCAACTGGGCCAAGGACAACGACATCCCGGTCGGACCGGGCCGCGGCTCCGCGGCCGGCTCGCTGGTCGCCTACGCGATCCGCATCACGGACATCGATCCGATCCCCTACAACCTGCTGTTCGAGCGCTTCCTTAACCCCGAACGTGTCTCGATGCCGGATATCGACGTCGACTTCTGCATCTACGGCCGTGAGGACGTGATCCGCTATGTGCGCGAGAAGTACGGCGAGGAGAACGTCGCCCAGATCATCACCTTCGGGACCATGCTCGCCAAGGCGGCGGTCCGCGACGTCGGCCGGGCCCTGAACATGGCGTATGGCGACGTCGACCGGATCGCCAAGCTGATCCCGGACGGCGCGAAGAACCTCAAGGAGGCGCTCAAGCTCGAGCCGCGTCTGCAGGAGATCATCGACAAGGACCCCCAGGTCGCCGAACTGTTCAAGATCGCCGTGTCGCTCGAGGGGCTGACCCGCCACGCCTCGACCCACGCCGCCGGGGTGGTGGTGACCCCGCAGGTGCTCACCGAGTACCTGCCGCTCTACAAGGACCAGAAGTCGGGCGGCCAGGTGACCCAGTTCGCCATGGGCTTCGTCGAGAAGATCGGCCTGGTCAAGTTCGACTTCCTCGGCCTCAAGACCCTCACCGTGATCGACAACGCGGTGCGCCTGGTGCGCAACGGCAAGACGCCCGATTTCGACCTGAGGCTGATTCCCGACGACGACGCGACGACCTTCGAGCTCCTCGCCGAGGGGAAGACCACCGGGGTCTTCCAGCTTGAATCGAGCGGCATGCGCGAGTACCTCGCCAAGCTGCGCCCGAACTGCTTCGAGGACCTGATCGCCATGGTCGCCCTCTACCGTCCCGGACCGCTCGGCTCGGGGATGGTCGACACCTTCATCCGCCGCAAGCACGGCCTGGAGACCTTCACCTACGACTTCCCGAAGCTGGAGCCGATCCTCAAGGACACCTACGGGGTCATCGTCTACCAGGAGCAGGTCATGCAGATCGCCCAGATTCTCGCCAACTATACCCTCGGCGGCGC
>QKBP01000010.1 GCA_003246035.1 Desulfuromonadaceae bacterium
TCCTCGATCAGGAGGTAGAGGCACGGGACCAGTACCAGGGTGATGACGGTGGCGAACAGGATCCCGAAGCCGAGCGACAGCGCCATCGGGATCAGGAAGCGGGCCTGGCGGGAGGTCTCGAAGATCATCGGCGCCAGGCCGCCGAAGGTGGTGAGGGTGGTGAGGATGATCGGGCGGAAACGCCTTGTGCCGGCGTTGCAGATCGCGTCGTGGGCGTCCTCTCCCGCGAGACGCTGGCGGTTGGCGTAGTCGATCAGCACCAGCGAGTCGTTGACCACCACCCCGGAGAGCGCCACCACCCCCATCATGCTCATCAGGCTCATGCTATAGCCCATCAGCAGGTGCCCGAGGATCGCGCCGATGATCCCGAAGGGGATCGCGAGCATCACGATCAGCGGCTGGACGTAGCTGCGGAAGGGAATCGCGAGCAGGAAGAAGATTGCGATCAGCGCCAGGCCGAAGCCCCCGAGCAGTCCGCCGACGCTCTCCTTCATGCTCGCCTGGCGCCCCTGGTAGCTGTAGGAGAGCCCGGGGTAATCGGCCGCCAGGGCGGGGAGGATCTCGCGGTCGAGGGTCGCCTTGACCTGGCCGGTCTCGCCGAGCGGCTCGACCCCGGCCGAGACGGTCACGGTGCGCCGGGCCTCGCGCCGGTCGATGGAGGTGTAGGCCCGACCGCGGGACACCTCGGCGACGTCGAGCAGGGGGACATAGGTCCCGGCCGGAGTGCGGATCAGCAGGTTCTCGATGTGGAACTCGCTGCTCCGCTCGCTCTCCGGCAGGCGCACGCGCACGGTCACCTCGTTGCGACCGCGCTGCTGGCGCAGCGCCTCGCTGCCGGAGAAGGCGTTACGCACCTGGCGGGCGATCTCCCGCGAGGTCAGCCCGAGGCTGTGTCCGGCGGGACGGACGCGAAAGTCGAGCTGCTGCTTCCCCGGGGTGAAGCCGTCGTCGACATCCTTGACGTTGGGGAAGCTCTCGAGCTGCTCGGCGAGCTGGGCGCTGGCCCGGTCGAGCACCCCGGTGTCGCGGTGGGAAAGCTCGACGGTCAGCGCTGCGCCGCGTCCCGGTCCGCCACGGTCCGATTCGAAGCGCAGCGACTCGAGTCCGACCAGGGTGCCGACCTCGGCACGCCACAGCTCGGTGACCTTGCCGGTGTTGAGCGGCCGTACCCCCGGCGGACGCAGGTAGGCGGTCACGCCGACGGTGTTCTCATCGACCTCGGCGAAGATCCCCTGCAGCAGCTGGTCGCCGCCGTTCTGATCCGCCACCCGTTCCATCGCCTCGACCAGCAGCGCCTCGATCCGGGTGGCCGCCTCGACCGGGCTGCCGGACGGGAGTACCGCGGTCACCACCGCGCGGTCCGACTCGACCCGCGGCATCAGGATCATGCCGATCCGCCCGCTCAGCGCGTAGCTCCCCACCACCAGCAGCACCACCACGCCGAGCGCCACGCACAGGCCGCGCCAGTGCAGGCAGAGCTCAAGGAAGGGACGGTAGCGCTGCTCGATGAAGCGCGTCAGCCCGGCGCTGAAGCGCTGCTGGCGCGCGTGGAGGCGCGCGGTCAGGCGGTTGGTCGGAGTACTGCGGGTGTGGGCGAGATGCGCCGGCAGGATCAGCAGCGATTCGACCCAGGAGATCAGGAACACCGTGATCACCACCACCGGGATCGCCTTCCAGATCTTCCCCATGGTGCCGGGGACGAAGTAGAGCGGCAGGAACGCCGCCACGTTGGTGAGGATCGCGAAGGTGATCGGGATCGCCACGTCGCGCGCCCCGAGCACCGCGGCCTTGAGCAGGTCGTGGCCGCGCTGGCGGTACTCGTAGATGTTTTCGCCGGCGACGATCGCGTCGTCGACCACGATGCCGAGGGCGACGATGAAGGCGAACATCGAGACGATGTTGATCGACACCCCCAGCGCGGGGAGGAACAGCAGGCCGCCGAGAAACGAGGTCGGGATGCCGACCGTCACCCAGCAGGCGAGCTTGAACTCGAGAAACATCCCGAGCAGCAGCAGCACCAGGATCAGCCCCATGAAGGCGTTCTTGAGCAGCAGGTTGAGACGCTGGCGGTAGAGCTCCGAGCGGTCGTTGTTGATATCCCAGGCGATCCCCTCGGGGAGGTCGGCCTCGATCTCGGCCATCGCCGCGCGCACCGCATCGGAGACCCCGATCGGGGTCTGCTCGCCGACCCGGAAGATATCGAGGCCGATGGTCCGCTGGCCGTTGTAGGTGGCGTAGCGGTTGCTGTCCTCGAAGTCCTCGCGCACCGCGGCGACATCCTCGAGATAGACGATGCTGCCGTCGCTGCTGGTCAGCAGGGGGATGCGCGCGAACTCGCGTGCCCAGTCGCGCCGCTCGCGGACCCGCAGCAGCACATCGCCGGACGGGGTCTCCACCGCCCCGCCGGGGATCTCGGCGGAGACCGCGTTGATCGCCCGGGCGATGTCGTCGAGGGTGAGGTTGTAGGCCCGCAGTCTCCCCTGGGGGACGTCGACGTGGATCTCCACGTCGCGTGCCCCGGCGAGGTCGATCTGGGTAATCTCGGGGCTCTGCAGCAGGCGGTCACGTACCTGTTCGACGGTCTCGCGCAGGACCCGCTCGGAGACGTCGCCGTAGATCTGGATGTTGAGCACTTCACGGCGCCGCGCCAGCAGGGTGACCTGGGGCTCCTCGGCGTCGTCGGGGAAGGTCGTGATCCGGTCGACCTGCTGCTTGATCTCCTGGTAGGCCTTCTGCTGGTCGGCGTCGGCGAGCAGCTCGGCGTTGATGGTGGCGCGCCCTTCGCCGGCCGCGGCGGTCAGCTCCTTGAGCCCCTCGATGCCGCGGACCGCCTCCTCGACGGCGAGCACGATCCCCTTTTCGACCTCTTCGGGGCTGGCGCCGGGGTAGGCGACCGACACCCGCACCAGGTCGAGCTCGAACTCGGGGAAGACCTCCTTCTTGATCTTCGCCGACATGTACAGGCCGCCGAGGATCAGGAAGATCATCAGCAGGTTGGGGGTCACCCGGTTCTCGCTCATCCAGGCCAGCGGACCCCGCCGCCAGCCTTCCCTGCGCCTCTCGCTCATGGCCGCGTCCCGCCTCCGGTCTCGGTTTCGGTTTCGGACGTGCGCAACGCCATCCCCGCCACCGGGGCGCCGAGGTTGGTGACCACCAGCCGGTCCCCCTCGTTCAGCCCCCCGGAGACCAGCACCTGCCGTTCGCCGCGAAAGGGGACCTCGAGGCTCCGGATCTCCAGTTTACCGTCGCCGTTCAGAACCCAGGCCGTATCGCCGTCACGCAGCTCCTCGCGGCTCAGCACCGCCACCTGCTCGAGGGGCTGCCCGTCGATCTCGACACGCACGAAGGCGTCGAGGAGCATGCGCGGCTTTCCCAGGTTCTCCGGGCGCCGGGCCAGGGGATCGGGGACCTCGACCAGCAGCCGCGCCAGGCGCCCCTGCTCCTCGAGGCTGGCGGCGAGGCGGATCACCCGCCCCTCGCGGTAGTGCCCCGCGCCCCAGGCGGCCTCGTCGAAGACCCGCGCCGTCGCCCCCTGGTCGCCGTTGTGCCGCGGGATCTCGATCCAGCGCAGCTGGCGGACCGGCACCGCGACCTCGACCCAGAAGGCGTCCTGGGCGACCAGCCTGCCGATCACGGTGCTGGCCGCGACGTTGGCGCCGAGATCGACCTCGCGGCTGACCACCAGGGCGTTGAAGGGGACGCTCACCGCGGTCCGCTCCAGGTCGAGACGGGCCTGCTCGAGGCGCGCCCTGGCGGCGACCACGGCCGCCTGAAGCGTGCCGAGCTGCGGTTGCCGGAGCATCAGCTCCTGCTCGGCAGGGGAGACCTGCTCGCCGAACAGCTCGAATTCCTTGCGCGCCACCAGCTGGTTCCCCTCCTCGAGCCGCAGTTCACTCTCGGCCTGGGCGACCTCGCCGCGCAGCTGGTCGACGGCCAGGCGGTAGTCGGACGGGTCGACCTGCACCAGGCGCTCGCCGGCGCGCAGCTGCCCGCCGGGCTGAAATTCGGGACTCAGCGCCACGATCCGCCCGCTCACCTGGGGGGTGAGCTGCACCTCGCGACTCGGCACCACTGTCCCCATCGCGGCGACCTGGGTCGGCTCGGTCCCGAGATGCACTTCGCGCACCTCGACCAGCGGCGCCTGGCGCTCGCGGGGGCGCTTCTTGGCCTGCGGACCGGTCGCCATCAGCCAGGCGGTCAGCAGGATGCCGACCAGCAGCACCACGGCTGGCAGGGCGTACCGGAGCCAGGCGCTGGGACGGGACGGGGGGGTCGGATCATAGGTAAAGGTCATGGTCACTTCTCCGCGGCGGTGTGCACAAGTGAAGTCCGCTCCAGCTGCCACCCCCCGGCGATGGCGCGGCACAGGGCGATGCGATATTCGGCCAGTTCGCGCTGCCCGGTGAGCTGGCGGCGCTGCAGGTTCTGGAGGGAGAGCAGGGCGGTGAGGACCCGCTGGTAGTCTTCGGCCCCCTGGAGGTAGCGGTCGCGGATCCGCTCGATCGCCTGCTCGGCCAGCTCCCGCTGACGCTCGAGACTGGCCAGGTAGGCGTGCTGCTGACGCTCCCGGGCCAGGGCATCCTCGACCTCCGCGAACGCCTCCAGGACGGTCTGGCCGTAAGCGTGCAGCGCCGCCGACGCCACGGCCCGGCTCCGCGCGACCTCGGCCCGCCGCGCCCCGCCGTCGATCAGCGGCAGCGCGAGGTTGGCGGCCAGGTTGGTCAGCCAGTCATCGAACAGGGCGCTGCTCTCCTCCGCGGTGCTCGCCGCGCTGCCCCCCAGGGAGAGGCGCGGAAAGCGCTCGGCCACCGCCGCCGCGACCCTCTGGTCGGCGGCGCGCATCCGGAAGAAGGCGCTGCGCACGTCGGGACGCCGCTCGACCAGGGTGGCAGGGAGGCCGGTCTCCGGCAACGGCGGAAGCGCGAGCGGTTCGGTCCGGGAGGGGATCTCCAGGGCCCCGGGGGGGCGGCCGCACAGCACCGCCAGGGCGTGTTCGAGCACCGCGATGCCGGCGACCACCTGGCTCAGCTCGCCCTGGGTCGCCTCGACCAGCTGGCGCTGCTGGAGCACGTCGGCGATCCCGATCCGACCGGTGCGGAACTGCAGCGAGAGCAGGTCGAGCACGTCGCGGTTGGTCGCCAGCTGGGCCTCGAGCAGCTGCTGCTGGCCGTACTGGTCGACCAGACGGTACCAGGTGGTCGCGAGATCGGCGCTCAGGGTGATGGCTGCCGCGGCGAGGTCCTCGGCGCTGGCGTCGCTCTCGAGGCGGGCGGCGCTGCGGCTGGCGCGCACCCGCCCCCACAGGTCGAGCTCGTAGCTGGCCACCAGCCCGGCCGAATAGCTGCTGGCGTAGCGGATCGTGCCGTTGTCGTCACGCCGCGCACGGGCGAACTCCCCCTGGGCGTCGAGGGACGGGAAGAGCTCGGCGCCGGCCTTGCGCGCGCCGGCACGCGCCTGATCGAGACGGTCCCAGGACTGCTGCAGGGTGAGGTTGCCGGCCAGGGCCTGGTCGGCGAGGCTGTCGAGGGCAGGGTCGTTGAAGCTGGTCCACCAGCGCTCCGGAAGAGGATCCTCGCCAGCGGCGCTGTAAGCCTGCGGCAGCTCGAAGGGGAGAGGCGCGGGGTCGGCCACGAAGCTGCAGGCCGACAGGAGCAGCCCGACCAGGAGCGCCGCAGGTCGCAATAACCGGCTGAAAGGGGACGACGATGTCAAGACTTCTCTCCAGGGACGCGGGATAGGCTCAGATTATCGGCATCAAGCGAGAAAAATCAACCGGATCGCGCGTACTTAACGCAATTTCCACATTACGTGCACAGTTCGCTCATCCCGGCCGGTGTCCCGGCACCCCAGGTCCGGATGGATCCGCGTTGCCAACTGCGCCGGTGAGCTGCCGCAACTCTGTTACTGTTGAGAGAGAAGGAGGCGGCGATGGTCAACGAACTGTTACAGTTGGGGCTGGCTGTGCTGCTGACGGCCCAGCTGGCCGCGCCCGCCCCGGTATGGTCCGGGACACAGGGGGCCCTGGAGCTGGGCTTGAGCGCCGCCGACTACCGCGAAGGGGAGCTGCCGGCCGGCTGGAGCCTGCGCCGGCGGCTCTTCGGCCCGACACGCGGGGCCGAGGCCGGCTGGGTCATGAGCGACGGTCGCCCGGCCGTCAGGCTGCACTCCGCCGACGCCCTGACCTTTCTCGAACGGCGGGTCGATATCGACCTGAGCCGCTTTCCGGTGGTGGCGTGGAGCTGGAAGGTCGAGAACCTGCTGACGGGGCTCGACGAGCGCACCCTCGCCGGCGACGACCACCCGATCCGCCTCTTCTTCGTCTTCGCGCCGGACGAGGAGCAGCAATCTTTCGGGTTCCGCATCAAGCGCTGGCTCTACCTCGACCGCGTCCACGGCCACCCGATGGGCGGGCGCTTCACCGAGTACCTGTGGAGCAGCCACCTTGCGCCGGGCGAGGTGATCCCCGACCCGGGCAAACCGTGGCAAAAGCTGCTCGTGATCGAGGGGGGGGAAGAACATCTCGGCCGCTGGATGAGCTACCGGCGCAACCTCTACGACGATGTCCGCCGCCTCTACAGCGAGGCCCCCCGGCGGCTGGTCTTCATCGGCATCCTCTGCGACACCGAGGCCACCGGCCAGGAAGCGCGCAGCTACATCTCCGACTTGCGCTTCCTGCCGGCCACCCCCCGCGAGTAGCCCTCAGAGCTCCAGCTTCCTCAGGCGCAGCGCGTTGGAGACCACCGAGACCGAGCTGAAGCTCATCGCCACCGCGGCGAGCATCGGGCTGAGCAGTATCCCGAAGAAGGGGTAGAGGATGCCGGCGGCCACCGGTACGCCGAGGGCGTTGTAGACGAAGGCGAAGAACAGGTTCTGGCGGATGTTGGCCATGGTCGCGTCGCTCAGGCGTCGGGCCCGCACGATGCCGCGCAGGTCCCCCTTGACCAGGGTCACCCCGGCGCTCTCCATCGCCACGTCGGTCCCGGTCCCCATGGCCAGCCCGACCTCGGCCTGGGCCAGGGCGGGCGCGTCGTTGATCCCGTCCCCCGCCATCGCGACCTTGTGCCC
>QKBP01000042.1 GCA_003246035.1 Desulfuromonadaceae bacterium
ATGATAGACACCCTGTGTCCAATATGTGACACCGTACAGGGTCTCGCCGGTGTGGGTGTTGTAGAAGGAGAGTGCGCGGCTGGCGGCGTTCAGGGTCGCGGGGCGTGCCAGGGCTGGCAGCGGAAGGGCCAGTCCGGCTAGTGCTAACAATCCGTTTTTACAGAAATTTCTACGATTCATCGATATTCATTTCCGGGACACGCCGAGGCGCAGCCAAGCTATCCGTAGGCGGCGAGAGCGGACGCCCCATGTTGATCTAGTGGTTAAACGTTCGATTTATAAAGCAAATCTCGTGCCGTGAATGGTGAGGATGGGCTCATGTGGAGGTGGGGGGCGAATGGATCAACTGTTCGAAGAGCGCCTGGAGTTGCGTAAGGACGACAGGCTTGGCGAGGAACTCCTGCATGCCGCTGCGCAGGGCTTCGCTGCGTGCGCGGTCGGAGACGTCGGCCGAGATCCCCACGAGGGGGGGGAGGTGTCTCTGGCCGAAGGATTCGCTCAGGGTCGTACTCAGTTCGAAGCCGCTTATCCCCGGCAGGTGCAGGTCGAGAAGGGCCAGGTCGAAGTGAGCGGGGCCGTAGATGCGCATCAGGTCGAGGGCGTCCTCACTGTCGACCGCCAGAAACGGCTCGCCGCCCAGAGAGCGGATCTGGGTTTCAAGGCTGAGCCGGTTCAGGTCGTTGTCCTCGACGATCAGGATGCGGACCGGTCCCGAAAGACGAGGGGGCGCGTCGGGTCCCGGAGGATTCGGGCCGGGCTCCGCCCAGGGGTGAAAGGTAACCGGGAGCAGGATGCGGAAGCAGGAACCCCGCCCGGGGGCGCTCGAGACATCGATCACGCCGTCGAGCCGTTCGACCAGTTTCCGGCAGATCGACAGCCCGAGGCCTACTCCGCTGAAACTGCGGCTTGCCGAGGTGTCGACTTGGCTGAAAGGCTCCCAGATCGTCGCGAGCTTGTCCGGGGCGATCCCGATCCCGGTGTCCTCGACCTCGAACAGCAGGGTGCCCCGGTCGTCGTTGCCGACCTCCACCCCGTAGCGGACCGTCACCGTCCCCTGGTCGGTGAACTTGCAGGCGTTGTGGATCAGGTTGCCGAGCACCTGCGCGATCAGTTCCGGGTCGGCGACGATCGAGAGCCCCTCGGGGCAGGGCTGGAAACGACTTCCATCCGGCGCGTCCAGCAGCAGCCGGTTGTTCGTGTTGCGCTCCTCGGCGTTCTGGAGCTCGCGACGGAAGAAGGTTCCGGGGAGAAACGGGCGCGGCTGCAGTTCGGGCGGCTTGTTGGCAATGCGTGAAAAGTCGAGGATGTCCTCGACCAGGCGCAGCATCCGGTGGCCCGCCTCCTCGATGTGGTGAAGCAGATCCTGCTGCTCAGGGGATTCGCATTGCAGGGCGAGCATTTCGGCGAAGCCGAGGATCGGGGTGAGCGGTGTGCGCAGCTCGTGGCTGATCACCCCGAGGAAGTCGTCCTTGGCGCGACTGGCCTGCAGCGCTTCCTCGCGGGCGCGCACCAGTTCCTGCTCGTTGCGTAGACGCTCGGTGATATCGGTAAAGAATACCGCCATGTGCTCCGGGACGGTTTGAAAGGCATCGACTTCGTAGGTGCCCTGGATCGCGTCGGTCTGGTAGGTGAACCTTTCCAGGTGATGGCTCCCGCCTTCCCGGGCCAGGCGAGTAAAGATGGTGGGAATGTCGGTCCCCTCAAGTCCGGGAAAGACCGTGTCGATCGATTGGCCGAGTCGCGCCTCGAGGGCAATTTCGAGGATGCTCTCGGCGGCAGGGTTCCCCCCCTCGAACAGGAGCTCTCCGTCCCCGCCGAGCCGGAAGTGAAGCGCCCCGAAAGGTGCGTTGTGAATGATGGCGCGCTGGTACTGTTCGCTGACGCGCAGCGCCTCTTCCGCCCTTTTGCGCTCGGTAATGTCCTTGATGGTCCCCTGGAAACCGACGAATTCGCCCCAAGAGTTGTAGACCTTGCTGGCATTGACGAGGATCCCGGCCCGTTCGCCGTTCTTGCGCAGGAGGGTGGACTCAAAGTTGGTCACGGCTCCGTCGCGTTTCAGGCGCTGCAGGAACTCGATGCCGTCGGCGCTTTGTTCGGGGGGGATGAATGCATGGAAACGGCGATCGAGAACTTCGTCCGGAGCATAGCCGAACAGCGAGGTGATGGCGGGGTTCACGTAGACGACGTGCCCCTCGTGGTCACAGCGCCAGAACAGGTCCTGGGCGGTCTCGACCAGGTGGGTGTAGCGCTGCTGCGAGGCGTGGAGTTCGTCCTTGGCCCGCTTTTTGTCGGTGATGTCGGTCCCGAAGGAGAGGGTGCCGACGCGCAGGCCATCTTCGACCAGCTCGGTGTTGCTCCAGGAGATATAGCGCTCGTTCCCCCCCCTGGTGAGAATCGGGTTCTCGAAGGTCGTGGGAATCCCCCCGGCCAGCAGGCGTTCGAACTCGTTGTGCACCTGGGGGTAGCGAGCGCGCGGCACCAGCAGGTCGAACCAGTTGCGGCCGACCAGTTTCTCGGCGCTGTAGCCCGTGACCTTCTCCGCGTAGGGGTTGAAGAACACCACGTCGCCGTCGCGATTGAGGCCGACGATCAGGACGTTGGCGGTTTCGAGCAGATTGCGGTTGAAGTCGAGGGTGCGTTCGAGCTGTCTACGGTCGGCCTTGGCTGAAGAGATGTCACGTAGAAAGGCGACGATGATGTCGTGATCCTCAATCAGGGTCAGGCTGACATCGAGGTCGATGAGCGAGCTGTCTTTGCGGCGGTGCTGGGTTTCGAAGCGGTCGCAGCGCTGCTCCCTGATTCTGCCGGCGTGGGCGAGGATCTCCTCGGGGGATTCGAGCGCTTCGAGGTCCCGTACCCGCATGGTCAGCAGCTCTTCGCGGCTGTAACCGCTCATGCGGCAGTAGGCGTCGTTGACATCGAGCAACCTGCCGTCGAGGGAGTTGATCCAGAAACCGTCGAGGGACGAGGTCGAAATGGCGCGCCAGAAGGCCTCCAGGTCGTGCTGGTACGGTGATTGGTCGTGGGGAGAAGGCGGTCTGCTCATGGCGCTTCCCGGGAATGAGAATGGCATCATCCTAGCACGCCGAAGCAAAAAGCAAAAGCTGAGCGTGGCTCAGGGGTGCGCCCCCGGAAGGGGCCTTCAGGGGGCTCGCGGAAAAGGCTTCGAGAGCTGAGGTCGGATGCTGAAGCCGGCTCGCAGAGTCTTCGTCCGAGCTTGCCGCTAGAGAATAACAGCCAGCTGCAGCGTCGTGAGGTGCCGCGTTCTCTCGTCGTCCGCGGCGAACTCGGCCTCGAACTCGCCGTAGAGATACTCCAGCGAGATACTGAGGTTGTGTTGCGCCCCCCAGGAGCTGCACACGCCATACTGACGCTTTGGCTGTGAAGCCAGCTCGCGGCTCTCCTCGTAGCGCAGTGCGACCTCGACCCGCTCGCCGAAGTGATGGTAGGCCTCGAGGTTGTAGGCGAACGGCTTGTCGCCCCTGCCGTTTAGGTCGGCATCGAGGTCGACGGGGTTGAAGCGTTCGACAGCGCCGAGGGCTTCGGCAGAGACGCCGAAGGGACCGAACTCGAGGTTGGCAAAGGTGCTCCAGCCGGCGACCCGGTCGGTGTAGAGGTTGTCGGGGTTGGTCGTCTCGTCGAGCAGCAGCTCGGCCGAGCTGTCGGCCAGGTCGGAGAGGTAGCTGGCGCCGAATTCGACGCCCTCCAGCGGGGCGATACTGAGGCTCGCCCCCCAGTCGCGCAGGTGGTCTTCGTTGTCGGCGCGACGTTCGGCGTCACCATTGAAGGCGAAAAGCGCCAGCCTGGCGCGTGGAAGCCCGAGCTCGGTCACCAGCGCCGTTTCGCGCGTTTCGCCGATCTCCAGCAGCAGCGGGTCGCTGACGAAGTGGCTGTAGTAGACGCCGAAGGGGAGATAGAGCTGGCCGATGCGGGCCGAGACGGGCCCGGCGGTCAGGGTGGCGAACGCCTCGTCGACCTCGAGGTCGCTCCCCTCGCCCTCGTAGAGCAGGCTGACGTCGAAGCCGACCGGCTCCAGCGGCGTGAAGCCGAAACCGAGCTGGGCGGTGGCCAGCGCCAGGTCGCTCCCGGAGGTGCTCGAACCGTCGGTCGTCTCGATGCTCTCGAAGAACGCCTCGACTTCAAGCAGCCCCGAGAGGGTAAGAGTCTCGGTGATTCTCGCAAGGCTGCCAGCCGATTTCTTCTCGCTGAGGGTGTGGTAGATCTCCGCCTGGCTGGCTTCGAGTCTGGCCAGACGTTGTGCCATTTCCTCTCCCAGCGCCGGCGCGGCGATCAGGATCAGAATCAGCAGGGGGAGTAGTGATTTCACAAAATCTCCAGGGCGCAGCGGGAGCGCTCGCTCGATCCGGGCGCGGTTATTCATCACAGATGCAACGGGGTGAATGCGGGGGCGTTAGCGTTTGCAGCTGCCGCAGCCGCCGCAACCGAGGTTCCCCTCGAGTACGCGGTAGCAGCGCGGGCAGTGGTTCCAGTGGTGTCCGGATAGGTCGCAGCCGCAGTCGGGACAGGTTTTGCCCTGTCCCGTAGCCGAGGCGTCTTTGTCCTTGGCGGCGAAGAGTTTGAACACGACGATCTCCTAGAGGACGATCTGCGCCAGAGCCCCGCCCACGGTGAAGGCGAAGACCCAGGCTCCAGCCCAGACCAGCAGCGCTTCGCGGGTACCGCGTTCCTTGAAGAGGATCATCAGGCTGGCGATGCACGGCACGAACAGGGTGATCACCACCAGGGCGATCACCACCTGCCAGGGAGTAAGGGCCAACTCGGTGAGGCCGGCGGCGCCGAAGTCGCGGCGCACCATCCCCATGACGAAGGCGGTGGCGGCCTCCTTCGGCAGCGACAACCACCCCTCGGTGAGGGGCGCTACCAGGTTCTGCCAGGCCCTCAGGCCACCGCTCACCTGCAGGATCGAGACCCCGAGCGAGCCGGCGATAAACCAGATGTAGGCCTCCTTCATGAAGAAGAAGGAGCGGACGCCGGTTTTGCGCAGGACATTGCCGAAACGCGGCAGGCGCATCGGCGGCAGGTCGATGAGCAGGGCGCTGCTCTTGCCGGGGATCGCCTTGTTGAGCACCGTGCCGATGATCGCCAGGCACGCAAAGATCACCGCGACATAGGCCAGGGTCAGCTGCATGCCGACCGCGGCGAGCATGCCGACGATCACCCCGAGCTGGGCACTGCACGGCACCACGAAGTTGAGGATCGAGGTGGCGATGGTCCGTTCGCGCTTGCTGCCGAGGATGCGGGTGGTGATGGTGCCGAGCTGCACGCAGCCGAAGCCGAGGATCACCGGAATCACGGCGCGGCCGTTGAGGCCGATGGAGGTCATCAGGCGATCGACGAAGGTCGCCAGGCGCGGCAGGTAGCCGGAATCCTCGAGGATCGACAGGGCCACGTAAAAGCCGACCACCAGCGGCAGCAGCAGGCCGAGCAGGTAGGTGACGGTCATGGTGAAGACGCCGAATTCGCCGATCAGGATCTGTCCCAGGGCCGAGTCGGCGGCGACGATGCCGCCGATCACGTCGCGGATCCACGGTTCCCAGTGACCCTGCATGATGGTCTCCTCGGTGAGGCCGACGATATCGCCGGCGACCCACACGCCGATCAGCTGGTAGCAGCCCCACAGCACGCCGAGCAGTATGAACAACCCGCTGGCCGGGTGCAGGCAGAGACGCCCGAGCAGGTCGCGAAAGCGGGAACTCTTCTCGGGACGGGTGACCACCCGGGCGACGATGTCGTTGACCCGCTGGCGGCGCAGCAGGTAGATGCGCTCGCGCTCGTTGAGCGGCTCCACGTTGTGTCGCTCGGCGACCACCTGATCGCCTTCGAGGACCAGCAGCGCCTCGGGGTGCGAGTCGATGCGGTCGAGGAGCTTGTGCACCGCCGCCTCGACCTCGGGGTGTTCCCTGCCGGGACGGGCGAGCGGGAGCGTCGCGTAGACATCGTTGATCCCCTGGTTTTTAACCGCCGCCGTCGGGATAACCGGCACCCCGAGGGTTTCGGCGAGTTGGCGCGAGTCGATCTCGATCCCTTCAGCGGTCGCCTCGTCGCAAAAATTCAGCGCCACCACCATCGGTAGCCCCATGTCGATAATCTGCAGGGTCAAAAAAAGGTCGCGTTCGAGATGGGTGGCGTCGACGACGTTGACCACCACGTCGGCCGAGAGGATCACGTCGCGGGCGACCCGTTCCTCGTCGTTGAACGACGACACGCCGTAGACCCCGGGGGTGTCGAAGAGGGCGTCGTCGCCGACCTGTCCGCGGGTGATCTCGACGGTGGTGCCGGGGAAGTTGGAAACATCGACGTACATCCCGCTCCAGGAGCCGAAAAAGATCGATTTCCCGACGTTGGGGTTGCCGGCGAGGACAATTTTCTTCTTCCCCTCCACCTCTTGCAGGGCGGGGGCGCAGCACGAGTGATTCATCGGTCTTGCTCCGGGAGCCGACCCGCAGGTCCGCTGTGATGGGTGAGCATGGATTCGATTCAGGCGTCGATTTCGACCTGGCGGGCGAGTTCACGCCCCAGGGCGATTTCCTGGCCGCCGTAGCTCAAGACCACGGGGCCGAAGGGGATATTGGTGTGGCAGCTGACCTGGCAGCCGGCGGTGATACCGAAACGGAGCAGCTGTACGCGTAGCTCTTCGGCAGGGATGTGGCCAACGGTAGCGGTCTGGCCGCGGCGTAGTTCGCTGATGCTCATGAGGGCTCCTTGTCAGGTGCGATTTTGAAATTCGTTTTCAGTGTTTGTACGCAATGATTGGGGGCTTCGTCAAGGGGTAATGATAATCGTTATCAATTTATAATCTGTGGAATGATTAAGCTTTTGGCCGGAAGTCCGTTAACTGAGACCGCGTTCCAGGTCGTCCCAGAGGTCCTCGGGGTCCTCGATGCCGACCGAGACACGCAGCAGGGCCGGCGAGATGCCGAGGCGTTGTTTGTCGGCGGCGGGGATCGCCGCGTGGGACATGCTCCAGCAGTGGGTGAGGATGGTCTCCACCCCGCCGAGGAGGCTCGGGGCGATGATCGGCAGGGCGACCCGTTCCAGCAGCGGCTGGACGGCCGCCTCGTGCTTGAGCTCGAAGGAGAGCACCGCGCCGGCCCCGCTGGCCTGGGCGAAGTGCCGGTTGCGCTGGGCGAAATCGGCCAGCCCCGGGTACCAGACCCGCGCCACGGCCGGGTGGGCGGTGAGGCGTTCGGCGAGCGTCTGTGCCCCGGCCTGGGCCGCCTCGAGGCGCAGCTTGAGGGTCTTGAGGCCGCGCGAGAGGAGGAAGCAGTCGAAGGGGGCGAGCACCGCACCGAAGGCGTTCTGGAAGTACTTGAGCCGTTTGGCCAGCTCCGGGTCGGCGGTGGTCACCACCCCGGCGAGCAGGTCGCTGTGGCCGCCGAGGAACTTGGTGGCGCTGTGGATCGCCACGTCGATCCCGAGTTCCAGGGGGCGCTGCAGCAGCGGAGTCATGAAGGTGTTGTCGAGCAGGGTGAGCAGGCCCTTGCGCCGGGCGATTTCGACCATGGCGCGCAGGTCGGTGATGTTGAACAGCGGGTTCGAGGGGGTCTCGAGAAACAGCGCCCGGGTGGCGGGGGTGATGGCGCTCTCGACCGCCTGCGGGTCGGTGGTGTCGACGAAGTCGACGGCGATCCCCTGCTGGGGGAGGACCCCGGTCAGGTAGCGCCACGAGCCGCCGTAGAGGTCGCTGGAGGCGAGCAGGTGGTCGCCGCTCTTGAGCAGCGACAGGGCGCTGCCGATCGCGGCCATCCCCGAGGCGTAGGCGAAGCCGCGCACTCCCCCCTCGAGCAGGGCGATGGCGTCCTCCACCTGCTGGCGGCTCGGGTTGCCGCTGCGTGCGTAGTCGTAGTCGCCCGGTCGGCCGGCCTCGTGGTGGTAGGTCGAGGCCTGGTAGATCGGAATCGCCGAGGCGCCGGTGGCGGGGTCGCGGTCGATCCCCTGGTGGACCAGCAGGGTGGCGGGACGGTACTTTTCAGAGGGCATCGGAATCTCCTGTAACGGTCATGATGCAAGGGCCTGGTCGAGATCGGCGAGGATGTCGTCGACGTTTTCGACCCCGACCGAGAGGCGCAGCAGCGACGCGCAGATGCCGAGCCGCTCCCGTTCGGCCGGGGGGACGTCGCCGTGGGTCTGGACCGCCGGCAGGGTCATGAGCGATTCGACCCCGCCGAGGCTTTCGGCGAAGGAGATCAGCCGCAGGCGCTCCAGCACCCGGCAGGCGGCCTCGGGCGATTCTACCCGAAAAGAGAGCATGCCGCCAAAGCCGAGGGTCTGTTTTTTCGACAGGGCGTGTCCCGGGTGGTCTTCGAGGCCGGGGTAGTAGACCGCGGTGACGGCGGGATGGTTCTTGAGCCAGCGCGCCACGACGAGGGCGTTCTGGCCGTGGCGCTCCATGCGCAGCGGGAGGGTCTTGAGGCTGCGGGTCAAGAGCCAGCAGTCCTGGGGCGGGAGAATCCCGCCGGTGGAGTTCTGCAGGAAGTAGAGCTGCTCGCCCAGTTCCGCCTCGCGGGCCACCAGCACGCCGGCGCACAGGTCGTTGTGGCCGCTCAGGTACTTGGTGCCGCTGTGGATCACCACGTCGGCGCCGTAGTCGAAGGGGCGCTGCAGCAGCGGGGTGAGGAAGGTGTTGTCGACCAGGTAGAGCAGCCCCCTGTCACGGCACAGCTCTCCGAGCGCTTCGAGGTCGGCGACGCCGAGCAGCGGGTTGCCCGGGGTCTCGATCAGCAGGGCGCGGGTCGCCGGAGTGATGGCGGCGGCGACAGCGCCGCAGGAGGTGGTGTCGACGTAGCTGACCGTGAGACCGAAGCGGGCGAAGATCTGGTCGAGGACCCGGTAGGTGCCGCCGTAGAGGTCCTCGCTGACCACCAGGTGGTCGCCGCTGGAGAAGTGCAGGAACAGGGTGGTCAGGGCGGCCATCCCCGAGGCGAAGACCAGTGCCCGGCTCCCCCCTTCGAGCGCCGCCAGCCCCTCTTCGAGCAGTTCGCGGGTCGGGTTGCCGCTGCGGGTGTAGTCGTAGCCGGTGCTCTCGCCGACCGCCGGATGCCGGTAGGTGGCGCTCGGGTAGATCGGAAAGCTGATCGCCCCGGTCCGTTCGTCGCGCCCGACGCCGAGCTGGACCAGGCGGGTGTCGCGGTGCAGGTTGCGGTTCTCTCCCATCCGTGTACTCCTTGGCTGCGGGGCACGAAAAAGCCCCTTCTCGTCGGATGAGAAGGGGCTCGATGGGCACGTCGATGGCCTGTCGGGCTCCGTCCTCATCTTTCCCCTGTACGGGGCAGGATTTAGCACCTGGCATCCATCGGACCGGTTGCTGTGGCTTCGCAGGGCCTGATCCCTCCACCACTCTTGATGTAGACGACGCTGCTGAGCAGCTATGTGGTCTGCACGCTAACAAACCCCATTGTAGCTGTCAACAATATTTTTTTTTACGCCCCGATTCCGGCGCAACTTACCGTGGTTAAACGATCCCTTCGTAAAGCACGCTCGAAAGGTAACGTTCCCCCGAGTCGGGGAGGATCACCACGATGGTCTTGCCGGCAAACTCGGGGAGCTCGGCGAGGCGCGCAGCCACCGCCGTGGCGGCGCCGCAGGAGATCCCGGCGAGGATCCCCTCCTCGCGGGCGAGACGTCGGGCGTACTCGATCGATTCGTCGTTGCTGACCTTTTCGACCCGGTCGACGACGTCGAGATCGAGGGTGTCGGGGATGAAGCCGGCGCCGATCCCCTGGATCTTGTGCGGTCCGGGCTGCAGGTCCTCGCCGGCCAGGAACTGGCTGATCACCGGGCTGTCTTCCGGTTCGACCGCCACCGAGTGGATCTGTTTGCCGCGGGTCTGCTTGATGTAGCGCGACACCCCGCTGATCGTGCCGCCGGTGCCGACGCCGGAGACCAGCACGTCGATCCCTCCGGCGGTGTCCTCCCAGATCTCCGGCCCGGTGGTCTGCTCGTGGATGGCCGGGTTGGCGGGGTTCTTGAACTGGTGGAGGAGCAGGTAGCGCTTCGGGTCGGAGGCCGCCATCCCCTCCGCTTCGGCGATCGCGCCCCCCATCCCCTTGGCCCCGGGGGTCAGCACCAGCTTGGCGCCGAGGGCCGCCAGGACCTTGCGCCGTTCAAGGCTCATGGTCTCGGGCATGGTCAGGGTGATGGGGATGCCGCGCGCGGCGGCGACGAAGGCCAGGGCGATGCCGGTGTTGCCGCTGGTCGGCTCGACGATCTCCTTGCCGGGACCGAGCAGCCCCTTCTTTTCGGCGTCCCAGATCATCGACGCGCCGATCCGGCACTTGACCGAGTAGGCGGGGTTGCGCCCCTCGATCTTGCCCAGCACCGTGGCCTTGTCCGACACCACGCGATTGAGGCGCACCAGCGGGGTCCGGCCGATGGAGAGAGAATTGTCGCTGTAGATCTGGCTCATGGTCGACTCCTTTCGGGTCATCTAATGAAAAGTATAGGTCGCTCGTTCAGAGGGTCAATGCGTCCAGGGTGGCCAGCAACCCGGCGTGGTCCAGGTCGCCGGCGATGCTCGCGCCGAAGCCGTCGCCGCTGCGGCGCAGCAGCTCGAAGCGCGGGGTGCGGCTGCCGTCAGGGTTGCGCTCCAGCTTGCGGGTGACGATGCCGAGCGCGGCGAGCTGGGGCTGGGAACAGGAATTGGGACAGCCCGAGATCGCAAAGTTCAGCGTCGCGAGCGGGCCGGCGGCGTAGCGCTGCTCGAGCTCCTTCGCCAGCTCGCGGGTGGCGGCCAGCCCCATGCGGCACTCGTGGTTGCCCGGGCAGACCCGGCAGGCGAGGGTCGCTGTGTCCCGGAGCAGGCCGCTTGCCAGCAGCTCCGCGCGCAGCGCTGCGAGGGTACCCGCGTCGGCGAGGGGGAAGACGAGGTTCTGGTCGGCGCTGAGGGCGAAGAACCCCCCGCAGTAGGCACGGGCCAGCTGCGCGGCGTGGCGGAAGCCGTCGGCCGCGATCTCCCCGGCGAACACCGGGACTTCGAGGAGCTCGGCGGGTGGGGCGACCAGGGCTCCGGTAACGCTCGGGCGGAGCTCCGGCGGGGCGGCGTGGCGGCGGAGCTCTTCGACCCGCTCACGGAAGGTCTCTTCCCCCAGCTCGCGCAGCAGGTGCTTGAGGCGCTTGCCGGCCGGGGTATGGCGGGCGTAGACGTGGACCACCGCCTCGATCAAGGGGAGGAGCTGCTGTTCCTCGAGCCCCTTCTCAAAGCAGAAGGCCGGTTGCGGTTCGCGCCCCAGGCCGCCGGCGCACCAGACATCGAAACGTGCGTCCTCGGTGCGGACCACGGCGAGGTCCTGGATCAGGTGGCGCGCTCCGGCGTAGCCGGCCTCGACCGCGATCTTGAAC
Organism: Desulfuromonadaceae bacterium; assembly: GCA_003246035.1. Next base: position 11,359 of record QKBP01000042.1, read on the forward strand.
TTCTTGGGGAGCCCCTCGAAATGCGGGTTGCCGGCAAAATGGCGGTGCAGACGCCGCGCCAGCCCCTGGACCTCGGCAAACCCGGGGCCGAAGCTGGTACTGGAGGAGATCCCCCGGACCGCGCCGCCGCAGGCGCCGCGGCTGGTCAGGCCGACCGCGGCAAGCATCGGCATGATCTGCGCCAGCTGCTCGTGGCGCAGCCAGTGAAACTCGACGCTGGCGCGGCTGGTGAGGTGGAGGGTTCCCTTGCCGAAGCGCTCGCCGACCTCGGCGATCTTCTCGGCCTGTTCGCTGGAGAGGACCCCGGCGGGGACCTTGACCCGCAGCATCAGGTCGTCCTGGGGGTTCATCTGGTAAATGCCGTCGAGGCGCAAGGCCTGGTAGTCGATACTCATCGGTTCAAGATCCCGTCGCGTGGAGTACCCGATTGTCGAGCCGTCGGGTCAGGTTCATAAGCGTACCAGAGTTGCTCGTGCTGCCTAGCCCAAAAGTTGCCGGACCAGCGCGTCGACCTGGTCGTTGGCCTGCTCGCTCACGGCGATCCGGATCACGCCGTCGTTTTCGGGGGGCGGTTCGGAGAGCTCTACGCCGCTCACCACCACGCGCTGCCCGGACTCGGCCAGCAGCCGTGCCACTTCGAGCAGCCGGCGCTGCTCCTCCTGACGATCGCTGTGGGAGGGGCCGAGGTCACGGTTGAGCCCGGTGCGGACTCGGGCCGCGTCGAGGTGGTAGCCCCGCACGGCGTGGTCTGCCAGCCCCTCGACGACCTGTCGGGCGAGCTCCCCGGCGTCAGCGCCGCTGAGCCAGAGGATCGCGGGGGCCGCGTCCTCGCCGCGTCCCGCGTCGTGGTCCGAGGCCTGGACCAGCGGGGCCTCGATCATCCCCGCCCCCACGGTGGCGTTGCTCATCCGGTCGATGAGGATGAAGCTGCCGCTGGCGCGGTTGTCGCGGTAGGCGTCGAAGGAGAGGGGCCGGTCGATGCGCAGCTCGGCCAGGCCGATTTCGTTGAGCGCCAGACCCGTCCCGTCCTCCTGCTGCAGGGTATTGACGTTGACCGTATGGGCGAGCCGCTCGACCCTGGCGGGGGCCGTGGTCGCTCCGGCCTTGAGCAGGTAGCTGCGGCCGGGCTGCAGCGGCTGGTCGTGCAGCCAGACCAGCCGGGCCGAAAAGCGTTCGGCGTGCTGGGGGCGCTGGGCCGGAGCGGCGAGCAGGTCGCCACGGCTGATGTCGATCTCGTCCGCGAGGGTCAGGGTGACCGCCTGGCCGGCCACCGCCTCGTCGAGGTCGCCGTCCAGCGTCACGATCCGGGCGACCGTGCTGGTCTGCCCCGAGGAGGTCACCACCACCGGGTCGCCGGGGCGGATGCTCCCCGAGGCGACCGTGCCGCAGAAGCCCCGGAAGTCGAGGTGCGGGCGGTTGACCCACTGGACGCGCATGCGGAACGGGCGGCCGGCCGCGGCGTCGGCAACCTGAACGGTTTCGAGATGCTCGAGGAGGGTCGGACCGTGGTGCCACGGGGTGCGCGGGCTCGCTTCGATCACGTTGTCGCCGCCCAGCGCCGAGATCGGGATGGCGGTGATCGAATCGAAGCCGAGCTGGGCGGCGAACAGGGCGTACTCCTTGCGCAGCGCCTCGAAGCGGGCGGCGCTGAAGTCGACCAGGTCCATCTTGTTGATCGCCAGGACCACGTGGCGGATCCCGACCAGCGACACCAGGTAGCTGTGGCGGCGGGTCTGGGTCAAAATCCCCTTGCGCGCGTCGACCAGGATCACCGCCACCTGGGCCGTCGAGGCCCCGGTCACCATGTTGCGGGTGTACTGCTCGTGCCCCGGGGTGTCGGCGACGATGAACTTGCGCTTGTCGGTCGAGAAGTAGCGGTAGGCCACGTCGATGGTGATCCCCTGCTCCCGCTCGGCCTGCAGCCCGTCGAGCAAGAGCGCGTAGTCGATGTTCTCTCCCTGCGTCCCGACCTTCCGGCTGTCCGACTCGAGGGCGGCGAGCTGGTCCTCGAAGACCAGCTTCGAGTCCCACAGCAGGCGCCCGATCAGGGTGCTCTTGCCGTCGTCGACGCTGCCGCAGGTGATGAAGCGCAGCAGCGACTTCTCTTCCTGGGCCTTGAG
>QKBP01000113.1 GCA_003246035.1 Desulfuromonadaceae bacterium
CGGCCACGATCTTCCGGTGCAGGGCGATGCGGGCCTCCGGGGCGGCGTGGGCGTAGATCGAGACCACCAGGTCGAAACTTTCGGGAGCGATGGAGTAGGTGCCGAGGTCGGCAACCTCGGTAGTGATGGTCACCCCGCGCTGCCGCGCGAGCTTGCGGGCCTTGGCGAGGCCGACCGTCGAGGCGTCGACCGCGACCACGCGATGACCGTGTTCGGCCAGCCAGACGGCGTTGCGCCCCTCCCCTTCGGCGACGCACAGGGTGTCGCCGACCGGCAGTCGTGAAGTCATCTCGGCGAGGAAGTCGTTGGGCTTCGTACCGTAGAGGTAGTCTTCGCTGGCGTAGCGTTCGTCCCAGGGGGTCTGGACCATCGTCGTGCTCTCCTTCTCGGGGCTGCTAATCGGCTTCGTAGGTGATGATGGTGACGTCGGCGGCGCTGTCGCGCAGGGGGATGAGCTGCTGGTAGGCCGGGGAACGAAACCAGCGGTCGAGGTTCGCCTGGTCGGCGAAGCGGATCACCACGGTCAGATCCTTGTCGTGCTCGCCGGCCAACACCTCGAGGCGCTTGCCGCGAAAGACGATCTGGGCCTCGAACGGCTCGAGGGATGCGGCCACCCCGGTCACGTACTCCTGCCACTTCGTCATGTCCTTGACGCGGATCTGTCCCACCAGGTATGCGGACATCGCGACCTCCTTTGCGGCTCGCATGACACAGCTATTCGAAAGTCGCCACAAGTGTGCTATAAACATTCGTGCAACATCGCGGGATTATCCCTTTTTATAGAATTACCTCGAGACGTGCAAGGACCATCGATGCTAGATAGCTTTCAGCAACTCCATCCCGTTGTGCAGGCCTTGCTGGCCACGCTCTTCACCTGGGGCGTCACCGCCGCGGGCGCGGCACTGGTCTTCATGAAAAAAGAAATCAACCGCAAGCTCCTCGACGCCATGCTCGGCTTCGCCGCCGGAGTGATGACTGCGGCAAGCTTCTGGTCGCTGCTGAACCCCGGGATCGCCCTGGCCGGGCAGATGGGTCAGACGCCGTGGTTGACCGCGGTGATCGGCTTCATGTCGGGTGGAATCTTCATGCGCGTGGTCGACAGGTTCCTACCCCACCTGCACCCTGGGTTGAAGATGTCGCAGAGCGAGGGGGTCAAGACTTCCTGGCAGCGAAGTACTCTTCTGGTGCTGGCTATCACGCTACACAACATCCCGGAGGGACTGGCCGTCGGGGTGGCCTTCGGTGCTGTTGCGGCCGGGCTTCCCTCAGCGACCCTGGGCGGAGCCATTGCGCTAGCCGTTGGAATAGGGCTGCAGAATTTCCCGGAAGGGAGCGCTGTCTCCCTGCCGCTACGCCGAGAAGGGATCAGCCAGGGGAAGTGCTTCATGCTGGGACAGGCGTCAGGGATCGTCGAGCCGATCGCCGGGGTGGCTGGGGCCCTGTTCGTGTTGCTGATGCAGCCGATCCTCCCCTACGCACTCTGTTTTGCCGCCGGGGCGATGATCTTCGTGGTTGTCGAGGAGTTGATCCCGGAATCGCAGCGGATCGTGGAGAACATCGACCTGGTCACCATGGCCACACTCGCCGGTTTCTCGGTGATGATGCTGCTGGATGTTGCCCTGGGGTAGGAGGCAGCAGAAGGTAAAACCAGGCACTGAAGGCCCCCGGAGTTGAGGGAGACCTAACCTCGGCCTTCCGGGCGACGTGCCACCGCGTAAATCACTTCGTAACTGGCGGGAAGCCCTCGCCTGTCACTGAACCTCTCACCGTAAAGCGCCGTCATCTCCAGCATCACCTTGCGCGGGAAGAGCCCACGGGGACGCTCGTTCGAGGCGTTCTGGGCGCCGATCTGCTTGAGGCTGACCAGCAGCTCGCGCACGTCGGGGTGATACTCGCGCTCCTCCTCGCTGAAGCACGTCACCTCGCCGAAGCCGGCACGCTCGAGAGCGTTTTCGACCGCGTCCCGGGCCGGGTAATCGTGAAAGTAGTCGGGGATTGCCGCCGCGGTCCGCTCACGGGCGAGGCGGAACGCTTCGCGCAGCTGCCAGAGGGTGCGGGCGCCGAACAGGGCGAATGCAAAGGTCCCTCCCGGGACGAGGATCCTGGCACACTCGCTAAAGACCCTCTCGAGGTCCTCGACCCACTGGAAGACCGACGAGGAGAGGAGCAGCGCGATGCTGCCGTCGCGCAGCGGCAGGTGGTGGGCATCGGCGTCGAAAGCGACAACCCCGGGGACGCTGCGCCGAGCCTCGCAGGTCATGCCGTGGGCCAGGTCGGAGACCAGCAGCGGCACCTCGGGGGAGGCGGCGCGGAAACGGCGGGCCAGTTCGCCGGTCCCGGTGCCGACATCGAGCACACGACCGGCGGGAAAGCCGGCCCCCTGCGCAAGCTTCAGGACCTTTCCGGCGACGCGCTTCTGGACCCGGGCGTAGCGGTCGTAGTCGCGGGCATGCTCGGAGAAATTCCGACGCATGCGGGTACGGTCGAGAACCGGTACGCCGCTCATGCGAAGAACTCCCGCCAGAGTGCAAAAGAGGGGTCGGGACGGGCGAAGAACGGCGCGTGCCCTACCCCCTCGACGCGTGCCTCGCGACAGCCCGGGATCGCTCGTGACAGCCACGCCCCGGCTTCGGGGGGAGTGATGGCGTCGAGGCTCCCGTAGTGGACCAGGGTCGGGCAGTTCAGGCTCGCGGCGGTCTCGCGCAGATCGGCGTCGCGCAGGGTCTGCAGCGCACCGAGGGTAACCTCGGAACGGATCGGAGGGACGCTGCGCACGCTGGCGCGCAGGATCTGCTGGAAACGCGCTGGAGGGATCGTCTCCCCGGCGAACATGCGGTAGAAGAAGTCGACCAGGGTCGCGTTGAAATCGCGCCTGAGGTTGCGTTCCATGACCCGCACCTGGGTCGGCGGCAGTCCGCCGTCCCAGTCGTCGCCGCTGCAGAAGCGGGGGGTGGCGCAGACCAGCGCCAGGCGCGTAAACCGTTCAGGATGATCGACAGCCAGACGCATCGCCACCTGCCCGCCGAGGGACCAGCCGAGCAGTCCACAGGATGGAATCTCCAGGGCATCGAGCCATCTAAGCACATCCCCGGCCAGCCCCGGGAGCGCGTACTCATTACCAGGGGAGGAATAGCCGTGACCGCGCAGGTCGGGAGCCAGGACCCGGAAGCCGGGAGCAAGGGCCTCGATGGCCTCGACGAATACCGCCGAGGACATGCTCCAGCCGTGTATCAGCACCAGCGGTGGACCGCTGCCGGCCTCGCGCCAGGCGATAGTCTGCCCGTCTGGCAGGGTCAGGGACTGGTGGCTCACGCGCCCCCCCCGAGCAGAGCGATCACCGCGTCGGCGGCCGCCTCGAGCTCTTCCAGGCGGTGGTCGGCCATCAATGTCGCGCGCAGGCGACAGAGCCCCTCGGGGACAGTGGGCGGACGGATTCCCTGGATGAAGTACCCTTGCTCGAGCAGCGCTGCAGCGGCTTCCATGGTCGGTTTAGGCTCGCGGGTCACCAGCGGTACGATCTGGGTCGGGCTGCCGAGGGTATCAACCCCGGCCTGCGCCATGCGTCCGGTGAAGAACCGCCGGTTGTCCTCGAGGCGCGCACGTCGTGCCGCCCCTTCCGGGCTCTCGACCAGGTCGAAGGCGGCCTGGGCCGCGGCCAGCACCCCCGGCGGGAGACTGGTGGAGAAGATGAAGCTTCGGCTGCGGTTGATCAGGGCGTCAACCATCGGGCGGCTGGCGGCAAGGAAGGCCCCGTAACCGCCGAGCGCCTTGCCGAGCGTCCCCATGTGCAGATCGACCCCGGCGAGGCAGCCACAGGATTCGGCACTCCCCCGCCCCGTGGGACCGAGCACCCCGGTGCCGTGGGCGTCGTCGACCATCAGCCAAGCGTCGAAGCGTTCCTTGAGGGCCACCAGTTCAGCGAGCGGCGCGATGTCGCCGTCCATGCTGAAGACCCCATCGGTGACGACCAGCCACGCCCCTCTGCGGGTAACCGACTCGCTCTCCATCAGCCGCTCGAGAGCCTGCCAGTCGCCATGCGGGTAGACCAAGGTGCGGGCCTGGGAGAGACGGCAGCCGTCGATGATCGAGGCATGGTTGAGGCTGTCGGAGAAGATCGTGTCGTCCGGACCGCACAACCCCTGCAGGATGCCGGTGTTGGCGGCGTAGCCGGAGTTGAAGACCAGCGCCGCCTCGGTCGCCTTGAAGGCGGCTATCCGCTCCTCGAGTCGGTGATGCAGGCTCATGCTCCCCGAGACCAGGCGACTGGCGCCGGAACCGGTGCCGAGGTCACGGGTCGCCCGCACGGCGGCTTCGACCAGCAGCGGGTGGTTGGCGATGCCGAGGTAGTTGTTGGAACAGAGCAGCAGGACACGCCGGCCGTCGATCTCGACGTGCGGCCCCTGGGCGCCCGAGACCTCACGCAACCTGCGGAGCATCCCCGCGGCGGCGAGCTCGTCGAGCTGTTGACGCAGCGAATCGCTCACAGCGGTTCCCAGGCGCTCTCGGCGAGTCTGGCGAGGTCGCTCACCAGGTACGGGGTCCGCTCCAGGTAAGTCACCAGCTCCCCGAGGTCGGTACCGGGACGGATGAAGAAGGCCCGCCCGCCGAACGGGTCGCCGGCCTCCTTAAGCGGGGAAATGCGGTGGTAGGTGTCGCCGGCCGCGACATAACCGGTGACGTAGGAGGGATCGTCCGACCAGCAGAGCTCGGCGATCGTCCCCGCGCAGCTCTGAACCTTACTGGCCAGGACCATCGCTTCGCCGACCCGGCGGGGGTCGACACCTCGGGACGCAAGGTAACTGGCGAAGTCGTCGCGCAGGGTCGGCGCAACGCCGAGACGGGAAACGCGCACGCCACGCACACCGTCGAGTTCGATGCGTTCGCCGCTGACCGCGTCGACCAGCATCGCGCCGCGCATCACCCCGCCCCCGAGCGCAGGCCCTTTGGCTAACTGCGCAAGGGCCGACTCGGCAGCCCGGGGAGAGACCCCGGCCGACTCGAGCAGCGCCAGGGCATGTGCGCGGGCCGCTGCGACGTCCGGAAGGATGTGGGTCTGTGCTGCAAGCAGGCGTCCCTGCACCAGTTCCCCGGGGAGGACCGGGTCGATGGTGATCTGGATCCGCTCCGCCTCGCCCCGCTCGTGGTTGAACGCCCTCTGCAGGAGGTCGAAGGCGAGGTCGTTGAGTTCCTCGAAGGGGACCAGCTGTTCCGCCCCGGAGAGGTGTCCGGAGGGGCCGTCGGCGTGCATGCGGATGCTGTACAGATCTCTTTTCATAGCGCTGGAACGTAGCACGCTCACCCGCGGATTGTCAACCAGATGCCCGGGGCGGTTGACAATCCTGTTTCCCACTGGACACCAAGCTGTGTTACACTCCGCCCGCGAAATTCCTCTACAGGAGCTACGACGTGCAAACCTTCCTGATCTGGGGCGCCTTCGGTGCCTACGGCCTCTCCGTGGCAATGTATCTCGTCCACCTCAGGCTGCGTCGCAAAATTATCTGGCAGGCAGCCTTTGTCGGGGTGGCCTGCGGCTTTGCGCTGCAGACCCTGGCCCTTGCGCTGCGCTGGCTGAATGCCGGCTACCTTCCGGTCACCAACCTCTTCTCGACCCTGTTCTTCTTCAGCTGGGCGCTGGCCCTGACTTATCTCTACTTCGAGCTCCGCTACCGCATCCATGCCGCCGGACTGTTCGTGATGCTGGTCAACCTGCTGCTGCTCGGATTCGCCATGCCGCGCGATACGGCGGTCCGGCCACTGATCCCGGCGCTCGACACGCCGCTCTTCACCCTGCACATCATCTTCTCGTTCCAGGGGTACGCGCTCTTCGCCATGGCCTTCAGTCTCGGCGTATTGTACCTGATGCAGCTCCACCGCAGCTCCGCGCTGCTCCCCGACCTGTCGAAGCTGCGGCGCATGAACGAGGAGGCGATCCTGCTCGGCTTCGTGCTCTTCACCCTGTGCATGCTGTTCGGATGCTGGTGGGCCTACGTCGCCTGGGGGTACTACTTCAGCTGGAACATCAAGGCGATCTGGTCGTTCATCGTCTGGCTGTTCTACGCCGGAATGTGCCACGCCAAGTTCGTGAGGCGCTGGCAGGGGACCGGCTACGCCGTCCTCTCGATCGCCGGCTTCGGCGTGGTACTCTTCACCTACCTCGGGATCGGGCTGCTCCTCCAGAGCAACCACCCGCTCGACTAGGGGGGATCATGCAACGGCTCTGGAAACTCCTCTGCTCCCTCAAGCTCGCCGTCACCCTCGCCTCGCTGGCGACCCTGGCGATCATGATCGGATCGCTGCGCATGCCCGGGAACGCCCCGTTCTTCGCCCAGCTCGACACCCTGGTCCTCGCTGACTGGCTGCTCGGGCCGGGGGCCGAGCAGCCCGCTCTGAGCTGGTGGGTCTACCTGGCGAGCGGGGCGATCGTGCTGTTCGGTGTCAACACCCTGTGCTGCTTCATCGACTGGGCGACTAACCTGAGGGCGCGCTGGCGCAAGACCGGCGAGTACCTTCTCCACCTCGGCTTCTGCATGGTGCTCGCCGCTTATCTCTGGGGGAGCTTCGCAGGGTCGCGCGCCCATCCTCTGGCGATCCCGCTCGGAGCGACCCGCCCACTCCCGGAACGTCCCGGCTACTACCTCCACCTCGCCCGCCTCGAACCGCAGGTCGACAGCACGGGCCGCCCTCTCGACTTCCCCCAGGAGCTCCACCTGCTCCACGGCGACACCCTGGTCACCACCCAGCAGGTGCGTCTCAACCACCCCCTGCTGTGGCGGGACATGGTCGTGATCCCGGAGAACGTCGCCCGAAGCATCGAGGGATTTAGCTTTTTCGACCCGCAGCTCGGCCAGAGCGAGTGGCGCAGTGGTACCCGCCTGCTCGGCCGGGGGAGCGCACAACTCGATGTAGTCGCCTTTCACCCCCACCTGCAGCGGCTGGATGATGGCAGCGTCAACCCGCTCAGCGAACAGCTGGTCAACCCCGGCTTCCTGCTCGATCTGCGCATCGACGGAGCCCTGACCTGGCACGGTTGGTACCTGCTGCGCGAAGGGATCCCCGCCCCGTTACGGGAGGCAGGTTTCGGATTCCGTCCGCTCGCCCCCTTGCAGCGCCCGCTGACGCTGCTGAACATTCATTTCGACCCCGGCGCCCCACTGGCCGCCGCCGGAGGTGTCCTGATGGGCATCGGGGCCATCCTGGCGTTGATCTCCTACTACGGCAAACGTCGCCGGGGCGAACGCCCCGAGATCGACTGAGGAGGCTGAATACGCCCCTTGCGATGGGATCAAAAGGGACATAGGAACTGATATTTTCCTTGGAAATTCACATGCAAGCCAGTAAACTTGCTGGGTTTAGATGTGATCTAATTACCTCTCGGGGAACAGCATGGCTAACGAACGGGTACTGATCGTCGACCACAACCTGCAGCAGCGCAAGTATCTCACCGAGCTGCTTGCCTCCAAGAACTACCAGACCATCGAGTCCTCGACCTGCGAAGATGCCCTCGAAATCCTGTCTCGCAATGCTGTCGACCTGATTCTGACCGAGACCGAGCTCCCCTCAAAGAGCGGCCTGTTCCTGCTCCGCGAAGCCAAAGAGGCGATCCCCGACATCGAAGTCATCCTGATCACCTCCAACGCCTCGTCGTTCAACGTGCTCCAGGCGCTACGCAACGACGCCTACGACTTCATCGTCCGCCCCATCGACACCGGCGAGATCCTCTTCAACACCCTCGATCGGGCCTTCTACACCATCCACCTGCGCCGTCACAACGCCAGCCTGGTCAAGGAGCTCGAGGAGAAGAACCGCTACCTGACCCGTCACCTGAAAATGATGAAGGCACTCAACGAGTCGATCGAACGGGTCAACGCCGCGAGCGACATCGAAGAGCTGCTGCTCGGACTGCTGACCTCGGCGATGACCGCACTCGGTGCCCAGCGCGGCTTCATCGCCCTGTACGACAAGAGCGGCGAAAAGCTCTCCATCAAGGCGGGCAAGGGGATTCCCTCCGAAATCCTCAAGGACTGTGCCGCACGGGTCCCTTCCGGCTTCACCACCGAGGCGGTCAAGCGCGGCAAACCGGTGGTCGTCAACAGCATCTTCCCCAAGAAACTTCTCGGCATGGCCTCGGACCTCGAGCGCAACGGACTGCTGGCCGGTCCGGGACTGCTCGCAGCACCGCTGGTCTTCAAGGAGCGGATCGTCGGGATCATCGTGCTCTCCCAGCAGAAGAAGGGGCTGGCTTACGGAGACACCGAGCTCAACTTTCTCATCCAGCTCGCCCACCACGCGGCCATGGCCCTCGAAAAGGCCGGCACCATCTACCAGCTCAAGCGCAAATCGCAGAAGTAAATGCACCATTCCCTCCGACGTCCTCTGTTGCTCGTCGCCGTCCTGCTGATCCTTCTCTCCAATCCGGCGAGCGCCGCGCACCCGGACGGGTCCCCCTGGCCCAAGGTCGAACTTTACACCACGGACTGGTGTCCGCACTGTGTCCAGACCAAGGCCTTTTTCGATCGCCGCGGCATCCCCTACACACTTTACGACGTGGAGAAGAGCCGCGAAGCGTCCTACCGTAAAAAGCTCATCGCTCCGGGAACCGGTGTCCCGGTGGTGGTGATCGACGGTATCGTTATCCCCGGCTATGCGCCCAAGGCATTCCTCACCGCCCTCGATCTCGACGACTAAGCCCTGTCACGCTCAGGATCGTGCTGGACTGCGGTCCTTCGTTCCACCATACGCCCCGGGGCTCCTCCCGGCTGTATCGTCGCCACGATCAGAGGAGCGGCTCCGTCGTGTACGCGACATTCGCCTCGTCCGTGACAAATGGACGTAACGGCTTGCGATGTCGGAGATGCTCGACCCAGTCCGGGATGAGCAGCGCGGTTTTTCCCGAGAGAACCAGATCAGCGTGCTTCAGCGCCTGCTCTGCGGTCTCCCGATCATAGATCTTGCCGCAGATCATCAGCGGTTTGTCCGTGACCTCGCGGGTCATCTGCAGGATGGTCTGATCCTCGCCGAAGGCTGCTTCAGAAAAATCGTAGGTCGACAGGGAGAGGATGTCGAGCGGCTCACGCTCAAGCAGGCGGATCAAGGTCTGCCACTCGGCCCGATCGGCGAACAGGGAGACATCCATGTCGGCGATCCCCCAGTTAGAGACCCGGAAGGTCAGCAGACGCTCTTCCGGGACCACCGGGCGCACGGCGCGGATTACCTCGCGGGCAAACCGGAAGCGCCCTTCGAGGTCCCCACCATACTCGTCGCGGCGCCGGTTCGAGTAGCTGGAGAGGAACTGGTTGATCAGGTAACCGTGCGCACCGTGAATTTCGATGCCATCGAAACCAGCGGCCACGGCTCCACGCGCTGTCTCGACAAAGCCCTGGATGACGTGTGCGATATCGAAGTGGCTCATCGCGTCGGGGGTCGGATAGGGTTGCCCGGTCAGCGGGTTGTCCTGTCGCGGGGCAACCGCGCTCGGGGCGATGCTCCGGCCTGCGGGATTGACTTCGGGCCAGGCCATCCGCCCGCAATGGAACATCTGCATGATCGAGACCGCACCAAGGCAGCGGATCTTCTCCACTGTCGCGCCCCAGGCGTCGATCTGGCGCTGGGTTGTCAGGCGTGCCTGCCCCGGGTAGCCCTGGGCGCTCTCGTAATCGGTGACGATCGCCTCGGTATAGACCAGGGCGGCCCCTTTTTCGGCGCGTCGCACAAGGAAGTCGAGGACATCCTGGCGAGGGATACTGTCGACCTGCGAAGACATGCGGGTCATCGGGGCGACCCCGAGGCGATTGCGAAAGGTGAACCCTTTGACCTGAAAGGGGGTGAAACAGCGCTCTGCGGACATGATCATCTCCTTGCCGTGCTAGAAAGCGGATACCTGTTTTGCATTTTATCAGGGGACCACGATCCGCCAACCGGCATAAAAAAAGGCCGGGTCTCCCCGGCCTTCGTGATGATGTCCGTTTATCAGGTCACTGAAGGAACGTCCGCACCTGCTTGACGACCCCCTCGACGTCGATCGCGATGCGACGGCGCAGCTCCGCCTGACTCCCCTGCTCAACAAAGACATCAGGGATGCCGATACGCAGCGTACGGGGATGGAGCCCGTTGTCGGCGCAGAACTCGAGAACCGCCGAGCCGAAACCGCCCTGCAGCGCATTCTCTTCAAGCGTGACGAGCGGACGCCCCCCTGCCAGCTCCTTGAGCAGCAGGTCGCTGTCGAGGGGTTTGACGAAGCGCGCATCCAGCACCGTCATCTCGAGCCCTTCGGCGGCAAGAGCCTCGGCCGCCTGGAGAGCGGCCTGCACGCCGACGCCTACCCCAAGCAGTACACCGTCCTTGCCGTCGCGCAGTTTCTCGCCGCGCCCGATCGGCAGTGGCGTCGGCGGGGTCTCCAGCGCAACCCCTTCCGCGTTGCCGCGCGGATAGCGATAGGCGAAGGGTCCGTCGTGGGCTACCGCAGTGACCATCAAACGACGCAGCTCGTTCTCGTCACGAGGAACCGCCAGGGTCAGGTTGGGGATGTGGCGCAGGAAAGAGAGGTCAAAGACCCCATGATGGGTCGGCCCGTCGGCTCCGACCAAACCGCCGCGATCGAGTGCGAAGGTGACCGGGAGGTTCTGCAGGCAGACATCGTGCAGGACGTTGTCGTAGGCACGTTGCAGGAAGGTAGAGTAGATGGTCACTACCGGACGCATCCCCCGGCAGGCCATCCCGGCGGCAAAAGTCACGGCATGCTGCTCAGCGATCCCGACATCGAAGAATCTCTCGGGGAAGCGCTCGGCAAACGCTTTGAGCCCTGTCCCTTCCTTCATCGCCGCGGTGATGGCGAGGATCCGCTCGTCCTTTTCAGCCAGATCGACCAGAGTCTTACCGAAGATCCCGGTGTAACTGTCGCCTCCCCCCTTCTCCCCTTTGACCTTGCCGGTCGCGCGGTCGAAGGGCCCGACACCGTGAAACAGGGAGGGGTTGCTCTCGGCCGGAGGGTATCCCCGCCCCTTCTTGGTCACCACGTGAACCAGCACAGGCCCCTCAAGGCGCGAAACGTTTTGCAGCGTCTCGCAGAGATCCTCGAGGTTGTGCCCGTCGATCGGCCCGTAGTAGTCGAAGCCGAACGCTTCGAACAGCATTCCGGGAGTCAAAAATCCCTTGATCGAATCCTCGGCGCGATGAGCCAAGTTCAGTAGCTCCTTGCCGAACCCGGGGAGGTGGCCGAGCAGGTTCTCGGCCTCACGCTTAAAGCGGACAAAGAGGTCGGAGGAGAACTTGCGACTCAGGAACGAGGAGATCGCACCGACGTTCGTGGAGATCGACATCTCATTGTCGTTGAGGATCACCACCATGTTCTTCTTGAGGTGTCCAGCGTGGTTGAGGCCTTCGAACGCCAAACCGGCGGTCAGGCTGCCGTCGCCGATAATCGCCACCACCTTCTCGTCTCCCCCGCAGGCGTCCCGTGCCGCCGCCATCCCGAGGGCCGCCGAGATCGAGGTGCTCGAATGGCCTACATCGAAGCAGTCGTGCTCGCTCTCGCAACGTTTCGGGAAACCGCTGACACCATCCAGCTGCCTCAGCGTACCGAAGTGGGCACGCCGCCCGGTCAGGAGTTTGTGGGCATAGGCCTGATGACCGACGTCCCAGATCAGCTTGTCCTTGGGAGTTTCGAACACCTTGTGCAGCGCCAGGGTCAGCTCAATGACGCCGAGCGAACTGGCGAGGTGACCTCCGGTCTGCGCCACCGTGGAGATGATCTCCTCGCGCAGTTCACCAGCGAGCTGGCGGAGCTGGGGGAAGCTGAGATCACGGAGCTTGTCGATCGAGGTCACTGTATCGAGTAGGGGTTCAGACATGATTCATCCATCTCTTTACGAGGTACGGTCTACGATGTAGCGGGCGATGGCCCGCAGCGGTTCGGCCGCGGGACCGAGCGGCTCGACAGCCTGCAGCGCCCTGTCCCTGAGTTCGCGGGCGTACGCCTGGGCAGCTTCGAGCCCCATCAGCGCCGGGTAGGTGGCCTTCCCCCGTTCCTGGTCACTGCCGACATCCTTGCCGAGCTCTTCCTGGCTGCCGACGATATCGAGGATATCATCAGCGACCTGAAATGCCAGCCCGGCAGCGGCGCCGTAGGCACGCAGGGCCTCAGCGGCAGGCACATCGGCTCCGCCGATGACCCCGCCGATATCGATGGCGGCGCTGATCAGGGCGCCGGTCTTGTGGCGATGAATGTACTCGAGCTGGTCACGGTTGATGGTCTTGCCTTCTGACTCCATGTCGACCACCTGTCCGCCAACCATTCCGCACGAACCGGACGCGGCCGCGAGCAGCCGGATCGCCTGCAGAGTCGCACTGCTGTCGACCCCTTTCCAGACCCCGGGATCGCTCAGGAGCACGAAGGCCTCGGTCAGCAGGGCGTCGCCGGCCAAAATCGCGATGGCCTCGCCGTAGACCTTGTGATTGGTTGGACGGCCACGGCGGAAATCGTCGTCGTCCATGGCCGGCAGATCGTCGTGGATCAACGAATAGGTGTGAATCATCTCGATGGCACAGGCTGCAGGAAGGACCCGTTCAGCATCGCCACCGACTGCCTCACACGCCGCCATCATCAGGATCGGACGGATCCTCTTCCCTCCGGCAAAGACCGAGTAATGCATCGAGCCGTGCAGGGCCTCGGGACGTGCAGTTTCGTCCGGCAGATAATTGCGCAGGGCGGCGTCGACCATCGTCACCCGACGCTTGAGATACGCCTTGAGGTCCATCAACGCTCCCCATCGCGATCGAAGGGGATTTTCTCGAGATCCCCGTCGGTGTTTTCCCGCAGCAGTTCGACGCGCTGCTCCGCCTGCTGCAGCGCTTCACGGCAGCGCTTGGCGCGCAACACCCCTTCCTCGTAGACCCGCATCGACTCTTCAAGGGTGAGCTCGCCGCTCTCGAGTTGCTCAACGGCCTGCTCAAGGAGCTTCAATTGTTGTTCAAAATTCTCTTCACTCATAGCACATTCCGGAACTGGTTATTATGGCACCGTGTAAAAAAATCGGTCAAGGAGATTCCCCGGCAAAGGCCTTCACCACGGAGAGCGGATCGACCCGGTTCCCCTGGATCCGGACGGTCCAGTGGAGATGTGGGCCGGTCGAGCGTCCGCTGCTGCCGACCCGCCCGAGGGGGGTCCCCTCCTTGACCGTATCCCCGACTGCCACCTGGCTTTCGGAAAGATGGGCCATGAGCGAGAAGAGACCGCCACCATGATCGACGATCACCGTCAGGCCGGTATAGAAGAGGTCGGTGACCAGCACCACCCGCCCCGCGCCGGGACTGCGGATCGGCGTGCCGGCAGGGCTCCTGAAATCGGTCCCCGAGTGCATGGTCTTTTTGACCCCGTTGAGTATCCGTCTCTTGCCGAAGACACTGCTGACCGGCTCATCGACAGGTCGCGAAAACGTCCCGGCCTGCAACGGGCCGCTCCAGTCGTCCCACAACGCCGTGAGGAGTTTGTGTTCGTTGGCAATCCTTTCGAGTACCTCGGGGCTCTTCGGGGTGACCATCCCTTCGGGGAGGGTGAGGCGTTCGACCGGGCGCTGGACACCGCGAACCGTCAGATCGACCCGCAGGTTGTAGCTGTGCCCCGTGGGGAGCGAAGCCACGACGTACATGGGGTAGGTCCCCGGCTCGGTGTCGACGTCAACCCCGAACAGCGCCTCCCAGCGCTCGCCGCGCTTCTGCAGGGGGATCACCCTGTCGTCAAAGCGGACCGCACCAACCGAGAGTTCGGGCCCTTCCCAACGGATCCAAGCGACCTCACCGGCGTTGACCGCCGGCGGCACCATCATCAGGTGGGCCCCCCAGCCCCCGACCGGCCACAGGAGGATAAACATCCATAGCAGGTTTTTCACGGCTCGAGCTCCTCGATCGTGGCAACGGCATCGCCGACAGCGAAACGAATCCGAACCTGCTCGCGCGCCTGCAACGCGTCGGCACGTCGGACAACTGCGCGGCTTTCGACATGGGTAACGATACTGTAGCCACGCTGCAGGGTCCGTAACGGCGAATAGGCGTCGAGCGAAGCCGCCGTCCTGTCCAGACGCCCCCTAAGGCGTTCAAACGTGCGCTGTAGAGCGCTGTCGAGTCTGCGCTTATGAAGCGTGAGTCGCTCACCTGTCTCGGCGAGCACCTGCGCCGGGGAACGCAGACGACGCTGTAGCGCCGCCACCCGTTCACCGAGTTGGGCGAGACGACGCATCTGGGCCTGCTCCAATCGCTGGTCGAGATGGTCCAGGTGAGTTTCGATCTCCTGACAGCTCCGGGCAACGATTTCGGCGGCGACACTCGGAGTCGGCGCACGATGGTCCGCGACGAAATCGGCGATGGTCCAATCGACCTCGTGACCAACCGCGGAGATGACCGGGATGCGCGAAGCGAAGATCGCACGGGCGACCGCTTCGTCGTTGAAGGCCCAGAGATCCTCGAGACTCCCTCCGCCTCGGCCGACGATCAGCACGTCAGCGGCGCGGTGCCGGTTGCAGGCCTCGATCGCTTGGACGATCTCTCCGGGGGCTTCGTCACCCTGCACCCGCACCGGGAACAAGACCACCCGGACACCGGCAGCACGACGCCGCAGGACCTGGAGAATGTCCTGTATGGCCGCGCCGCTTGGCGACGTCACCACCCCCACGGTTCGGGGGTGAGGAGGGAGCGGTCGCTTGCGTTCAGCGGCAAATAACCCCTCCTTCTCCAGGCGCTCCTTGAGCTGTTCATAGGCGGCCTGGAGGCCACCGTCGCCCTTGTGCTCAAGGTGCTCGACCAGCAGCTGCAGCTCGCCACGCTGTGGGTAAACCGAGAGCCGGCCCCGGCAGACGACCTGGGTACCATCCTCGGGGCGACCAGACAGCAGACGGTTGAACTGGCGGAACATCACCGCGCGCAGCTGGCAACGGCTGTCCTTGAGAGAAAAGTAAAAGTGCCCCGAGGCCGGAGCGGCAAAATTGGAGACCTCTCCCTCCACCGTGACCTGCATGAAATTCTCTTCCACGACCTCCTGAAGCAGCAGAACGAGGCGTGAAACCGACAGTATCTCTTCCTGAAACATCTAAACAATCCGTTGAGTTGCGTGATCTGTTTCTGATTGACACGCTGCTTTAATTAACCTATAGGTAGGCCACATGCCTATGGAGTGGACATGGCTCAGCCCTACGTGATCACCGTCTCAAGCGAGAAAGGGGGCGTCGGTAAAACCACCGTCGCCATCAACCTCGCCATCTTTCTCAAGGCCCTCGCCGAAGAACTGCCGGTCACTCTTCTCAGCTTCGACAACCACTTCTCCGTCGACAGCATGTTCCGCATCGGCAAACAACCACGCGGAGGCCATGTCGGCGACCTGTTCTCCGGTTGCCCGGCCGAAAGCCTGGTCGAAACCGGCGAGTTCGGAGTGCAGTTCATCCCATCCTGTCGCGAGCTTAACGACTGGAAGACGAGGATTTCGTCCCCCCTCACGCTCGCCGCGGCGTTGGCCGAGAGCCGTCTCGATGGGGTACTGATCCTCGACACCCGGCCCGAACTGGACATCTTCACGCGTAACGCCATCAGCAGCGCCGATCGGGTCATTATTCCGGTCAAGGATACGCCCTCGCTCGAAAACTGCCGACACCTCTTCGAGTTCGCCGACAGCCTGAAGATCCCGCGACAGCGGCTGAAGGTTCTCCCTTGTCTGGTCGACTTTCGAATCCAGTACGACGGCCCATTCAAGAACCCGCATCAGCTCATGAAGGCCTTCGCCATCAATCGCGGCTACCGCTGCTTCGACGGCTGCATCTCCAAGAGCCCGAAGGTCGAGTCCCTCAACACCAACCCCGAAGGGAAGATCTTTCCGGTCCTGACCTACGGCAAGGGGACCGATGTCCACCAGCAGTTTACAGCTCTGGCACGTGAAATGATCTCGGAGGTCACCGGACCGGCGCCCCGTCGGCTCGCCGAAGTCTCACAGGCCCTCTGCGCCGACCGTCTGGCTCGCCAGGCGGATTATCGTCGGCGGCTGGACAACCTGCACCAGACCTGCCCGCTGTGCGGGGTTGAGCTGGTCGACGCGTCGGGAGTCCGCCAGGGGGCGGCCTTCTACCTGGAGAACTCGACCGGCCGGTTCAGCGCCTTTGCACACGAGGATTGCATAAATCGCATGCTTATGTCGCGCTTCTTCACCGGCCCTTCCGGGGGTGACGGGCTTTCGGAAAGCGTGCAGGAGCTGTTGCGCGAAACCTACCGGCGCTGCTACTTCGCCCTGCGGCGCGCACCGGGAACGCGGAACTACGTCACCCCCCAGATCAGCCTGTACCGCTTCGACGAAAACGGTCTGGAGATTTCTCACCAGACCATTTCCCTAGACTCAGGCCAAGGAGGTACGGATGAACTTGTACGCCTCCTCAAACTCAGCCTCGCAGGTGGTGAGAATCAGGACGAACCCTTCCTGCTGATGCGCAGGGTCTCAAGGGACTTCCCCGACAGTATCCTGACCCCCGGGGATCGCGCGACCTTCGATCAGGTCCGGCACCGCATCGCCGATCAATTCCCGCGCCTCTGAAGCTGAGTCAGCAACTCGCTAACCGTTATCATCCGCACCCCTTGCTGCTCCAGGCGCGGCAGCTCCTGAGTGAGCGCCTCGACGGTCTCCCGATACGGGTGGCAGATCCCGACCGCCGCCCCGTGGCTGAGCGCCAGCCGTTCCAGATGTCGAATCTGGATGCGAATCTTCTCAACATCCTGCTCGTTGTCGAGGAAGACATCCCGGGCGACGACCGGGACCTCGCGGTCGCGCATCGTCTGCTCGGCAAGCGTCTTCCCCGTCGTCCGGCTGTCGACGAAAAACAGTCCCCTCTCCTTCATGAACTCCCCGACCACTTCCATCCCGGCGGCATACTCGGTGTAACGGGAACCCATGTGGTTGTTTCCACCGATCGCGTAGGGGACCCTGGAGAACATCTCCTCGAGGCGCCGCCGAACCTCCCAGTCTGAATGCTCAAGCAACAAGGCATCCCGTCCCGGCTCAATCGCCGGATAGCCGTGCGGCTCCATGGGAATATGCACCATAACCTCACGCCCGGCCTCGTGAGCCAGTTGGGCACTCTGCGCAGCATAGGGAGTCGAGGGGAGGATCGCCAGCGTGACGGGCTGCTCGAGGCGAAGAATCTGGCGAACCGTCTCCAGGCTTCGACCGATATCGTCCATGATGATAGTCGCCACCGCCCCTCGGTAGGGTTCTGGAGGAGGGACGATGGGTGTCGGCGGCTGAAAACGCAGCCGCACCACCAGGGCTGGCCCGGAAAACACCCTTATTTCTCTGTGATCACGCAGTTTTTCCAGGTGTAATCCCGAAG
Source organism: Desulfuromonadaceae bacterium (assembly GCA_003246035.1). The sequence goes on from QKBP01000113.1 coordinate 17,355, forward strand.
AGATCTCGTTAAGACGGACCGAGAATTCATCAAGCTGGCTGTTCTCGGGAAAAGCGCCGCGCAGTTTCAGATCAATGACCCCTTCGGAGGGGGTCTGTGCGACGTCGGTCGCCTGAAGTCCGATACGCCACAGCAGGCTCTCGACCTCCACGCGCAAATCTTCGAGGATCTGCGCGTCACTACGCTCGGGCACGGTGACCGTCGACTGGGGCGGCGCAGGGAGTCGGCCATACATCACCATGACCACGAACGCTGCCGCAGCCAGCAGCATCCCCCAGAAGGCCGGCTGTCGCCAGAGCGGTACCGCCAGGCGGCTTCGGCGTACGGTCTTTTTTTTGCTGCGCGTCACTGGCGGACGCTTACGCTGCGTTGTCTTTCTGCCCATCATATCTTTCCAGAACGTTCAACGGTTAATTGTCAGGGCTGACCCGGGGAACACTGGCGAAAAACGCTCCACCCCTGAAGGAGATCGAGTGCACGCATCAACGGATAGTCCTGTCGATCTTCTTCGCTCAGTCGGCTGCCTGGGACAACAGCCCTTTCCTCCTGATCAACCGCGCTGGCGATGTGATTGCCCAGGTCCTGTTCGCGAAACTGGTGCCCTTTGCGCACCACGACCTCAGCGGCAGGAACCTCTACATCGGGGACAATGCCGGTCGCCTGGATCGATACGCCACTCGGAGTAAAATACCGGGCGGTGGTCAGGCTCAGGCCCGAGTCGTCACCGAGCGGCATCAGGGTCTGAACCGACCCCTTGCCGAAGCTGCGCTCTCCCATCAGTAGCGCTCGATCATGGTCGTGCAAGGCTCCGGCCACGATCTCCGAAGCACTTGCGCTCCCGGCGTTGATCAGGACCACCATCGGATAGGGAGGTTCTGTCCCCTCGCGGCTAGCCGAGGAACTGATACGGCTCTCCTCGTCACGGCCTTCGGTATAGACAATCAGCCCCTCGGGGAGGAAAAGGTCACTGACCTCGATGGCCTGATCGAGCAGACCACCGGGATTATTGCGCAAGTCCAGGACCAGCCCCTGCAACACCCCTTCATTCTCACCACGCAGGCTCTCCAGCGCTGTATGGAGTTCCCTGCTGGTATTTTCCTGGAACTGCATCAGCCGCACGTAGCCTATCCCCTTGGCCAGGGTTCGCGACTTGACGCTGGCGATCTTGATGACTTCGCGAATCAACTCGACCTTACGCGGCTTGTCGTCACCTTCACTCATCACAGTGATCACCACTGTGGACCCGGGCTCACCGCGCATCATCCGCACGGCGTCGAGAATATCCATGGACTTTGTCGAGGTATCGCCGATCCAGAGTATCTTGTCACCGGCCTTGATCCCTGCGCGATACGCAGGGGTATCGTCGATAGGAGACACGACCGTAAGAATCTCGTCACGCACCGTCACTTCGATCCCCAGCCCCCCGAATGCCCCGAGCGTGTCGACCTTCCGCTCGGCGTATTCTTCGGGCGGCATGAAAGCCGAGTGGGGATCGAGGGTCGCGAGCATGCCGTCGATGGCACCGTAAATCAGATCTTTGAGCTCGACCTCTTCTACATAGTTACGCTGGATCAGGGCCAGGACGTCGGTGAACATTTCCAGTTCCCTGTACGTCTCGTCCATTTCGGGGGGAGCCCCCCCGTGCTGTTCGGCCACTGCGGGCGAGGCCGGCAAAACCAGCAACCCGAGCAGCATGAGACTGCAGATCCTGAGGGTAACGTGTCGTCGGGATGTCATCACAACCTCCGTGTTCATGGGCGGCCTAACCAGGTCTCGGGATCGACCGGTTTGCCGTTCCGGCGGATCTCCAGATAAACACCAGATGTACCGGGGAAACCGCTGTAAGCCAGGGTGTCACCCTGCTTGACCCGGTCGTCGACCTTTTTGACGATCCGGGAAGCGTGTGCGTAGAGGGTATGGTATCCATCTCCGTGATCGATAATCACCAGGTTGCCATACCCCTTGAAACTGCTTGCGAAAGCGACTCGCCCCTTCCATAGAGCCTTGATGGGGGTATCATCCTCCGCGAGGATCTCGATGCCGTTGCTGTCGAAAAGCGTTCCAAGATCCGGGTGTTTCTGAGGGCCAAAAGCTATTCGCACCTTTCCGCTTACCGGCCAGGGAAGATGCCCACGCTGACGAGCAAAGGGGGAGTCCGACTTCCCCAGCGATGCCGGATCGTCTTCCAGTCTGCTGATAAGGCCCGTCAGTCGCGAAGCCTTCTCCTCCAGTTCGGCCTTGAGAGCTCCCAACAAGCGCTGGTCCTTGCGGACCTTTCCGAGCAGGTCGCGTTTGAGACGACTCGCGTTGGCAAGTATCTTGCGATGTTCTCTGAGCTTTTCAAGCGAGCGCTGATGGCGCTCCTTAAGGGCTTCGAATTCGGTCTGCTTCTCTTCCAGGGCCACCTGTTTGACGTGATAATCGTCGAGCAGCAGGCGGTCGTGGCGAACGATGCGCAGCGTATAGCGAAACTGGGTCTCAAGTTCGGCCGGACCGAGCCCCGAAAATAGCAGCTTAAGAACCCCACCTCCACCTCCCTTGTACAGGGCCGCCAGCCTCTGTTCCAGAATCTGTCGCTGGCGTGCAACCTGGATGTGCAGTTCGGAGATTTCCTTCTCGGTCTTGCTCTGGCGCTCCCTCAGCGAATCGAGTTCACGTTCGAGGGCGCGCTGTTGTTTCTCAAGGGTGCGCAGCTCGATGTCGACCGAGCGCAACTCCTCGCGCAGACCGCGCGCTTCCGTGGTTTTCTGTTTCAGGGACTGCTCGGTCTTGGCAATCCGCTCCTGCAGGCGATTGAGTCGCTCCCGACTGGTATCGAGCTCATCAGCCCGGAGCGCGGGGGACGATGTGATGACGGCCCCAAGTATCAGACCCATGCACAGGACGTGGCGCAGCATATCAAACCTTGATCAGACGTCGTAAGGCCAGGGAGCTGCCGAGGAGTCCGAGCAACAGCCCGGCTAACAGAAGACCCCACTGGAGGGGGAGAGGCAGAAACAGAATCTCGAAATCCCCCATGGCCAAAAGCAGTGCCTGGAGATTTTCCAGCAGGTAAAGGTGGTAGACAAGATAGAGGCTGATCAGCGCGAGTGCCCCGCCGATCAATCCTTGCAGGGCCCCCTCGATCAGAAAGGGAGTCCGGATAAACATCGGCGTGGCACCAACCAGGGACATGATTTCGAGTTCCTGGCGACGGGAGTAAAGCGCCAGGCGAATGGTGTTGCCGACGATGAAAAGGGCCGTCAGGACCAGTACGCATCCGAGCACCAGTGCGACCAGTCGCACGATGGAGACCGCGGACTCGAAGCGCTCCACCCATTCTCGTCCGTAATGGACCTCGGGCATTTTGAGGTCCTTGCGCATGTAGAGCGCAAGATCCATCACCGTCTGGGTGGTGCGAAACGACTCGCGCAAGGTCACCTGCAACGACGCCGGAAGGACTTCGGGCCGGATTCCTTCAAGAAGCGATTTTTCCTCCCCGAGCTGTCGGGAAAAAATCTCGTACGCCTCGTACTTGTCGATGTAGTCGATCCGTTCGACCTCAGGACGCTTGGCCAGCTCGGCCTGCCAGGCGAGGCGATCCGTCTGCGAGGGAGTTTTGTCGAAATATGCTACGACCTGGATCTCCTGCCCCCAGCTGCTCCCGACCCGCTGGAGGTTGAGAACCAGTAGGGCAAAGACGGCGACCATTGCCAGCGAGACCGTGACGGTAAGCACCGTGGCCGTAAACAGAAAGGGGGTCTGCCGGACGTTCCGGAACGCACCGCCTAGTAGGTATTTGAGTCGGGTCAACACGATTGCCTCAGATTTTTCCCACGTCGAGAGGGTGACTGTCGTTGACGAGTTCGCCGTCTTTGAGCGAAAGGATCCTGCCCGGCATGTGATTCATGATGTCGCGGTCATGGGTAGCCAACAGAACCGTGGCTCCCTTGACGTTGGCGGCGCTGAACAGTTCGACGATTTCCCGGGACATGTGCGCGTCCAGGTTGCCGGTCGGCTCGTCGGCGATCAGCAGCATCGGATCGACCACCAGGGCCCTGGCGATTGCGACACGCTGCTGCTCCCCTCCCGACAATTCGAGCGGACGCGACTTGAGCTTGTGTTCAATCCCGACCAGCTCCAGGGTGTCGTAGACCTTGCGGCTGACGGCGTAACGTTTGAGCCCCTGGACCTCCAGAGGAAAAGCTACATTCTCGAAGACGGTACGATTCTCAAGCAGCTTGAAGTCTTGGAACACGACCCCCAACCGACGCCGCAGATGCGGTATGCGCCGCGGAGACAGGCGAGTCACGTTCTGACCGTCGAGCAATATCTGCCCGCGTGTCGGACGTTCCGCGCAATAGAGCAGTTTCAACAGGGTCGACTTCCCGGCCCCGGACGGGCCGGTAATGTAGACGAACTCCCCTTTCGCGATACGGAAGGAGAGACTTTTCAGGGCGGCTGCTTCCTTACGATACGCTTTACTGAGACCGAAGATCCTGACCATCAACACTTACCATTCGCTATAGGGGATACCGTTGAGACCGACGAGCTCGCTGCCACTGCGCACATCGAAAACGCCTCCGGGAGCGAGTTCGCCGTCCGTTCCGGCTTCGGGCGGGACGACTTCCCAAGTGTCGTCAGCACGGGTGAACGGGTCACGGGGAATGTCGCGAAGGTAGCGCTCCGTCACCAGCTCCTCGAGGGAGTCCGGATAACGGGCCCGATCAGCGAAAAAAGCATCGATGTTCTGCCGCATCAGGTAGAGATCTTCGAGCAGTACAGCCTCTCGAGCACGAATCGAATGGGTGCGGATACTCGGAGCAGCTATAGCGGCAAGGATACCGAGGATGGTCATGACGATCATCAGCTCGATCAGGGTAAAGCCGCGGCGGTCTCGGTACAGGCGGTCGATAAATCGGAGCATGTTTGTCACCAACTGCTGTAGGTTGTCCCATCGAGCGCAGTCACGTCGCTCTGGGAGTAAACATCGTAGACATCTCCCCCCCCCCAGACGGTGGAGTCGGAATCATCGTCGTAGGAGCGCAACCCCCATCCCTCATCGTACTGATCGAAGGGGTCCGTGGGGATACGCCGCAGGTATTTGCGTTTAAAGGGGTACAACCCGCCCCAGTCTGAACCCTCGAGCAGGGTCTCAAGATCTTCAGGATAACCTGTCTCGTTGATCGAGGTAGTGATTTTCTTTTCGGCGACGGCCTTGTCGTAGTCCGCCTTGTAGGCATCGATCGCGTCGCGGATCGTGCGCAGAGACTGGCGCAACTCGATCTCCTTGGAGCGCCTCACTGTCACCTCGGCAAGTGGGATAACCGCCGATGCCAGGATCGCGAGAATCGCCATCGCCAGAACTACCTCGAGTAGGGTCAACCCCCTGCAAGACCTCAGGCCAGCCAGCATGCAGGCTCCTAGCGTACCTCTACTTCAAAGGACGATAATTCCACATCGATCCGCGTTCCGACGGGGTCACGCAGGTTGACGCGATCGAATGTAACGGCGCCCCTGCCTGCCTTGGCAGCCTTGAATTTCAAGCTGAAAAGTGACCCGCTGCCATCAACTCCGCCCCCTTCAGCACCCTGTTTGTAGCCGATAATCAGCTGTCCACGCGCCGGGTTCGGGCTGACGGTAAAGATCGTCGAGACACCTGCCTGCCTGAGGAATTCACCTTCCTCAGCGGTGACAAACTCAAGAACCTCGGGGTTGTAGGTCACGAACATGGGCGCGCTGTAGAGCCCTTTGATTTCAGACACCTGGGCTGTCAGCGTCACAACCTCGTCTAGGTTGGCCAGGGTAGCCCCATCGAAAAAGAGCTTGGGGCGGGTTGCGGCGGCCGGGATCTCCAGCGGCGGGAGGACCACCTGCTCGACCCCCTCGGGAGCGGGTACGGCTTCTGGGACGTCCTGGGGGGCTTCGAGATCAGCCTGTGGCGCTGCGGGCTCCGGGACCACTTCCGTTGCCTCGACAGGTGCCGTGGTCACATCCGGTACGGGGAGCTCGGTCGGTACGACCGGTGCGGCCTCTGCAGACGGCGGGAGGCTCAACGGCACCACGGGTTCCGCTTCGGGGACGATTTCGACCGCAGGGGGCGGCGCCACCGGCAGCCCCTCAGCGGGCACGGCGTCCTGTTCGATGACCGGCGCGCTTTCCCGCACGGCCGGCACCGGGGCGATCGGGCGCTGCTCCGCTTCAGATTCGAAACGCTGTGCAAAGGAACCGAAGTTCGGCCCCATCTTCAGATCTTCTTCCCCACCCGACCAGATCGTCGCAAGTTCGACGCTCGGCAGGCTCAGTTTGCGAACGATGTGGGGTGTGATCGAGAGCAGGATCTCCTGTTTGGTTTCGCTGTCGCTGATGCTGGTGAAAAGATTGCCGAGCAGCGGAATGTCGCTCAGAATCGGGAAGCCCTTGCGGTTGTTGGACTCGTTGGTGCGCAGCAGACCGCCGATCACGGTCTGCTCGCCGTCCTTGAGGGTCAGGACCGTTTGTGCGTTGGTGGTGCGGATTTCCAAGGGGGTCGTCCCGCTGGTCAGCGGCTCAAGCTTGGTCGCATCACTAACCTCCAGGGTGACCTTGGTGATGATCGTCCCGTCAAGTTGAATGACCGGCTCCACGTCGAGTTTGACCCCCACGTCGACATACTGGATGTTCTCCGAGGTCTGATCACCGTTGATGGTCACGGTGATGACCGGTTCGCGGGTCCCGACATGAACCTTGGCCTTCTCCTTGTTCTTCACCCGGATGCGCGGATTGGCCAGGACTTCAGCGTCGTTAGTGCTTTTGAGCATCTGAAAGGATGCCGTCGGTACGGTATAGAAATCGACAAGGTTGGTGAATCCGTTAATCCCCCTGACCAGATTGTCCACGGAATCCCCTGAACCGAGGGTGCGATCCAGAATCGTCGTCCCTCCGCGGTTGGCGAACCCGACACTCGCCCCGTAATCACTCAACTCCGGACCAAAATTTAAATTGTTGGAGCGGGACACAGAGATCAGCTCCAGATCATAGACCACTTCCGAATCGGCACGATCGGCCGCCTCGAGCATCTGTCTGGCCAGGTTGATGGCCACCGGGGTATCACGCACCACTAATGCGTTCAGTTCCTCGTGGACATAGACTTTGCGCAGGGTAAGCATGGTACGCAGCAGGTTGACTGCCTTCTTGGCGTCGATGTTGGAGAGGTAGAAGATCTGAACCAGTTGATCCTCGTACTGCTTCTGCTTATCACGGGTGTTGGGATAGATGAGGATCGTTCTGCTATTCAGGACCTTCATCTCAAGCTGGTTGAGTCGCAGCAGCAACTCCAGCGCCTGGGCGAAGGTGGCTTTCTCGAGGTAGACCGTAAAGCTCTTGGCGCGGATATCCTCGTCATAAATGAACGTAATGCCCGACAGGCGTGAGATGACGTTGAAGGCGTCCTTGATATCGGTCTTCTTGAACTTGAGGGTGATCGGCTCGCTCGAATCGAGTTCCAGCTCCTGCCCGGCGACCATGGTCCGATGCACGGCGCTGACCCTCTTCTCGAGCTCC
>QKBP01000013.1 GCA_003246035.1 Desulfuromonadaceae bacterium
GATCATCTCATGGACCCGTTCGAAATGGTTGTCGAGCATCTGGTGATAGGTGGTTCGGATAATCGTTTCGCTGATGTAATCGGCGTCCTTGATCGCCTCCTTCAGGCTGAGGTCGTTGAGGTGATGGAGCAGGAGGTAGGTAAAGCTAGCCACGGTGATGACCATGGCGACACCCGCAAGGGCGGTAATTTTACTCGACAGGCGCAGGTGCACAACGTCTCCCTCTTCAGCAAATTAAAAAACTCCAACACATAATACACGCTGGGGGAGACTTTGCCGAGACTTGCCGAGCCGGTTATCGATTAACAAAAAAAGCCCACCTTGCGGTGGGCCTTTTTTTCACGGAAGAGTGGCCTCTTTACGCGCCGTAGATATCCTCGTAGTCCTGACGAATCACTTCGAAGTGATGGTGGGTGGAACTGGCATTGGAGAGATAGACCTTTTTGACCTCGGCATCATCGATTTTAGCGGCCATCTTCCGAAGGAAATTCTCAAGTTCCTCTTCTTTGTCCATCGCAAGCTGCAGGGCACGCTGTTCGTCGAACTCACGCCCGATCATCTCGTTAAGATCTCTCAGCCACGGAGACTCGGCATTGGCCGGTTGGCCGATCAGTACATCGAAGCTCGGCAGATCCGAACCAGGGTAGATGCGGTAAAACTGCTGGGCGTGTTCGCGTTCCTCCTTGGCAAGAAGGGCGAAAGTACTGGCGGCCTTTTCATCCTGAGACCGCTCGGCACACAGCTGGTAAAAATCCATGGCATCCTTTTCGGTCTGGATTGAGTCCTTGATGGCTTCCTGCAGATTGACTTGGGTCATTCTCTCCTCCAAAACGCACGTGTCATATCTCAAAACGGTATACTGTATACCACAACTCGACGCGTGAATCATGCCCAAAATACAATTTGTCCAACAAAAAACGGGATCTCCCCGTTGCATTGCATCGACATTTGCAGTGAGACTACATCAGCACGTCACCACGGGTTTCAGCGTCGAAGACCTCCATCAGGGTCTTCGCCGTGTAGGGCCGGGTAACCGTCTCACCGTCCGAACGCCGCCAGACCAGAAGCTTCTCGCCTCCCTTCTGGGAAAGGTCGACATGATCGGCGGCTTGCTGCTGCAGCAGATCCCACATCTGATCAATCGACAGGACTTCGTAACCGGCAAACTCGAGTTCATCGACATTCGAGTTGACGAACTCCTCCGCGAGTTCGAAGTCGGCAAAATCATTCTCCCGGCGCCACCATTTGATGAAACTGTTCTGGATATCGGAGCGCCCCCGCAAAATGTTTATAATCTCGGACCCTTTCATGAAAGTCTCCTCTCCACCTTGAGGGTTGGGGCTCTGTCCCTAAGGACGTTTGATGCCTGCATGTCTCTTTTAAAAGTATATCCCAGAGCTCGCTGGAGGCCAGACCATCAGCGCTTTTCGGCGACCAGCAGGTAAGGCGCCTGAATGCGATTGGCGACCTGCAGGCGCATTACGAACCACTCGCGGGAAGAGAGGGCCGAAAAGAGCTGTTCGACGGCGGTTGCCTCTTCTTCGCCACCGACATGGGCGGTGTAGAGGACGCACGCCAGACGACCGCCTGGCAGAAGGAGGGAAAGAGCTACCTGCAGGGCCTCCAGGGTGGAGTCCGGACAGGTCGTGATCTGTCGTTCGCCGCCGGGAAGATAGCCGAGATTCGCGATGACCGCACGGGGCCGTCGGATCAGATAGGTTGCAAGCTCGCGGTGATCGGCATGAATGAGCCATGCACCGCATGCACCTATGGCCGGCGATGTGCCCGGGCAGAGGTCGACCGCGACGCCTTCGCATTCGAGCAGCTCCCGGGTTTCAGCTAGTGCCTGTTCCTGGATGTCGAAGGAGAGTACGCAGCCTTCGGCACCGACAGTTTGACACAGCATCAGGGTGTCGCGACCGCGACCAGCGGTCAGGTCGACCGCCAGGTCGCCGGGCTCGAGGACTTCGCGCACCAGACGATGCGACCAGGAGATGATGTGGGGGAGTTGGAACGACACGGTCGGCGATCAGGGGCCTATTTCCTGAAGGATTTCGAGCTTGGTGGCAATCATGACACGATGCGGAACACGCAACAGGTCGCTGAGGCGTCTGACCAGGTACTCTTCATGGTGGTGCAACGTCCCGTCGGCGTACACCACACGCCACATCTCCCTGATCAGCTCCTGCTTCTGGGAGGGATTGAATACATCGTTGAGCACCCGAGTGAATGAATACAGGTCGACAGTTTCCTGTCGTTCCCGATGAGCCAGCTCCAGCAGCTCGTGGAGATCTTCTCCCGTCAGTTCGAAGCGCCCCTCGAGCAGGGAACGAAGCCGCAACTCCTCCTGAGGGTCGAATTCACCGTCGGCGTAGGCAAGCTCCAGGAGCAGCGCACACGTGGCCACGGCCAAACGCCGCGGTCCGTCCTGCTGCCCATCCTCCTTCTCGCCGGAGAGAAAATCGAGGATTTTGCCGATCACGCCGAACTCTGCTCGGCACGGTAACGGATGACGCGCGCCTTCTCCAGGGTGATCATGCCGCCAGCGAGCATTTCATCGAGCATGGGCAGCAGCGCCTCGATGCGTTCAGGGGTGTCGACAACCTCGACCACCACGGGGAGATCCTGGGACAGCCGTAAAATCCGATCGCTGTGTATGACGCTGCTGGCGCCGAACCCCATCGCGCCCTTGAGGACCGTGGCTCCGGCACACCCTTCCTCGCATAGACGCACAACCAGAGCCTCGTAAAGAGCCTTCCCGTGCCAGCGGTCCCCCTCGCCGATAAAAATGCGCATCAGGGTCTGTTCGCCTTCAAGTCGTGTCATGAGCGCCTCCTAGAGCTGACGTGCCAGCAGGATGCCGAGCACGGCAAATACGATGCAGACAACCACATTGAGCAGGACGTTGCTCCCTGCCTGCCACCAGCTCCCTTCTTCGAGCAACCGGACCGTCTCGTAGGAGAATGTCGAGAAGGTCGTAAACCCTCCCATAAAGCCGACACTCAGGCCGATACGGACATCCGGGGACAACAGGGTGCTGCGCAGGTTCAAATCGAGCAGCAAGGCCAGAAGAAACGAACCGCAGACATTCACGGCGAGCGTCCCCCAGGGCAAGTTTCGCCCCAACAGGGTATACGTCCACCCCGACACGAGATAACGTGCAACGCAACCGCAACCGCCGAAAACGGCAATGTAGACGACCTTCATGCCCCCCCCTGTTTGAATCGTCGCGAACTCGGTCATTATCTGCGCCGCGCGGGAGGCTGTCAACCGCGTCAAACCGCCGGGACACCGGATATGCTACCATAAAGGTAAAGAATGACCCTAAGGAGACAGAGCATGAAACGGAGTCGCTACGAACAACTGTGCGACGATGTCGAACACGGCATCGCCCATAAGGTGGAACACGACATCACCCATCGCGAGGGGACAGTCGTTGCCTGTCGTAAGGACAGCCTTATCGTGGAGACCGGAAGTCAGACCAAGAAGTGGTCGCGGCAAAACTGCCAGCCGGAGGACTGACCCCTCCGTCGCCCCACGATTGAGCCAGTTCTTTTGTCCGAGTGTGCATCTGCGCACCCTAAGTCAGCGCTATGAAACGTTTTTCCCTCTGCACCCCTTGAAAAGGCATGCACGTTTTGCTATAGATATTAGCGCTCTCGCGATGAGAGTGCTAACCCCTTGTATATACGGAGATCCCCTATGAGTACGATGACGCTGCCGGTGGTCCTCGACTCCCTTGAACACTACATGGCCCAGATCAACCGTTTTCCGCTGCTGACCCCTGCAGAAGAGATCGAGCTCGCCGCCCGTTACCGCCGCGACAATGACCTGGAGGCGGCCCATCAGTTGATCTGCGCCAACCTTCGATTTGTGGTCAAGATTGCCCAGGAGTACCGAAACTACGGTCTCAAGCTGCTCGACCTGATTCAGGAAGGAAATATCGGGTTGATGCTCGCCGTGAAAAAGTTCGAGCCCGAGCGGGGTATCCGCCTGATCACCTACGCAGTCTGGTGGATCCGGGCGTACATGCACAATTTCATCATCCGTAGCTGGTCGTTGGTCAAGATCGGTACGACGCAGGCTCAGAAGAAGCTCTTCTTCAAGCTGCGCCAGACCCGCCAAGCCCTGACACAGCTGACCGGAAAGGCCGACGTGGAGACCCTCGCCGACCAGCTCGACGTTCGCGAGGAGGATATCTCGGAGATGTCGATGCGTCTCGCCGCCCGCGACGCGTCGCTCGACGCCCAGCTGGTTGAAGGCGACACCTTTTCACTCCAGGACACCCTCGTCGATGAACGCGCTAACCAGGAGGAGCTGCTCGGCGAGCACCAGGAGCAGCAACAGCGCAGCCTGGCAGTCGAGAAAGCTCTTCAGGTCCTCAACGATCGCGAACGCCGCATTATTGAGCAGCGCATCCTGGCCGACGAGCCCGCCACCCTTCAGGAGCTTGCCGACGACTTCGGCGTCAGCCGCGAGCGGATCCGCCAGCTGGAAACCAACGCCCTGAAGAAACTTCGCCCGCTCCTCCCGCTCCCTGAAGGATCCTGAGGCACAACGATTGACAACACGGGCCGATTCCCGTACCGTGGGCGCTTCATTTCCTCAGCGAGGGATCTCATGGACATCTACCGCCTGACCATCCTGGCCGCCACCCTGACGCTCGCCGCCTGCGCACAGACTGTCGTTCCCGCACCGAAAACCGGGCAGCACTACTTCCAGGAGGGCGAAGCGTTCTACGAACAGGAAAACTACCTCGATGCCATTGCCGCGTGGGAGAAGGTGCGTGAATCGTTCCACTCGCCCGAGCTGACCGCCGAAGCCGATTACCGGATCGCCGAAGCGCACTTCCTCAACGAGGATTACCTCGAGTCGGCCGTCGCCTTCGAAAGCTTCCTCGAGCAGCATCCCGATCACAGCCGGCATGGCGACGCCCTCTACCATCTCGGCATCGCCTATTTCCGCCAACTGCTGACTCCCGACCGCGACCAGACCGCCGCCCGCAATGCCCTTGTCGCCCTCAAGAACTTCACGCGCCGCCACCCGGACGATAAGCGCGTCCCGGAAGCCCGTGAAGTGATCGCCGCCTGCACGAGCCGCATCGCCGAACACGAACTCTACGTGGGACGCTTCTACCTTCGGACAGACAAGTATGCCGCCGCGATCGGTCGGCTCAAGACCATCCCCAAAGACTACCCCGACTTCCCCTCCCTCGACCTCGTCTACCTCTACCTGGGACAGGCCTACCTGCGTAACGGCCAGCGTCCCGAAGCGCGTGAAACCTTCAACACCCTCTACAGTCAATTCCCCAACAGCAAGGCCGTCGTCAAGGCCCGCAAAACCCTCGCCGAAGAGTACTGATCCGGGCCGTAAAACCGCATCAATAGGGGCCGTTTTTGCTTGACTTGCCGTTTACGGCATATTATAAATTCATCTCGCTTCTATAACGGGATTTTATAATCAGGTCAGCCCTTTTCCTGGAAGTCGAAACCCTTCCAAAAGACTCAAGAATCAAGACTTCGCTCTGGGTGCCTGCAAGTTCACACTTCAATCAGCTCGCCGGTCCGACCGGCGTTCGTTTCAAACAGCGGAGAGCGCACCGCGCCTCTGACTCATCATTAATTTCTTTAGGAGGAGAGAGATGGGCGAATTCGGTACATTGGAAAGTCGTGTCCGCCGTAAATCCTTGCTCAGCAAGGTCTGCAAGGCCGAGGACACCATTCAGTATTTCAAGGCTGGCCAGAACCTGATGTGGTCCGGCTTTACTCCGGCCGGCTACCCCAAGGCGGTGCCTATCGCCCTGGCTGACCACGTCGAAGCCAACAACCTGCAGGGCAAGCTCAAATTCAACCTCTTCATCGGTGCCTCGGTCGGCGCCGAGACCGAGGACCGCTGGGCGACCCTCGACATGATCGATCGCCGCTGGCCCTACCAGACCGGCAAGAACATCGCCGCCGGGATCAACGCCGGCCGCATCCGCATGGGCGACAAGCACCTCGGCGTGTTCGCCCAGGACGCCGGCTACGGCTTCTACACCGAGAACGGCCGCTACGACATCGGCATCATCGAGGTCTCGGCCATCACCGAGGACTGCGGCCTGGCCCTGACCACCTCCTGCGGCATCGTCTCCGAGGCCCTGCACCTCTGCGACAAGATCATCATCGAGGTCAACACCGGACAGCCCTCCTTCGAGGGGATGCACGACATCCACTTCCAGCAGAAGCCGCCTCAGCGCATGCCGATGCTGATCACCAAGGCCGACAGCCGCATCGGCACCCCCTACGTGCCGTGCGACCCGGACAAGATCATCGCCGTTGTCGAGTCGAAGCACCGCGACAAGGGTCGCGCCTTCGCCGAGATGGACGACACCTCCGAGGCGATCGCCGGCCACATCATGGAGTTCTTCAAGCACGAGATCAAGCACGGCCGTCTCCCCGAGAACCTGCTCCCGATTCAGTCGGGTGTCGGCTCCATCGCCAACGCCGTCATCGGCGGCCTGGCCAAGGGTCCGTTCAAGAACCTCTCGGTCTACACCGAGGTGCTCCAGGACACCATGCTCGACTTCTTCGACGGCGGCAACCTGCTCTGCGCCTCGTCCTGCTCGCTCTCGCTCTCCGAGACCCCGGGCTTCCCGCGTTTCTTCGACAACTGGGAGAAGTACTTCAGCAAGATCACGCTGCGCCCGCTGTCGATCTCGAACCACCCGGAGCCGATCCGCCGCCTCGGCTGCATCGCCATGAACACCCCGGTCGAGTTTGACATCTACGGTCACGCCAACTCGACCCTGGTCGGCGGCACCCGCATGATCAACGGTCTCGGCGGTTCGGGCGACTTCCTGCGCAACGGCTACCTGAAGATCATGCACACCCCCTCGACCCGTCCGAGCAAGACCGACCCGATGGGGATCACCTGCGTGGTGCCGAAGGCGCCGCATATCGACCACACCGAGCACGACCTCGACGTGCTG
>QKBP01000041.1 GCA_003246035.1 Desulfuromonadaceae bacterium
GACCGAACAGGCTTCGTCGGTCGAAGAGGCCTCGGCGTCGGTCGAGGAGATGACTGCGAATATCCGCCAGAACGCCGACAACGCCATCTCGACGGAGCGGATCGCCAGCCAGTCGGCCAAGGACGCGCAGGAGAGCGGCAAGGCGGTCACCGAGACGGTACACGCCATGCAGATGATCGCCGAAAAGATCATCATTATCGAGGAGATTGCCCGCCAGACCAACCTGCTCGCCCTCAATGCTGCTATCGAGGCGGCCCGCGCCGGTGAGCAGGGAAAGGGCTTCGCGGTGGTCGCCGCCGAGGTCCGCAAGCTCGCCGAGCGGAGCCAGTCCGCGGCAGGTGAGATCAACGACCTGTCGGTCTCGAGCGTCGGGGTGGCCATGGAGGCCGGTCGCCTGATCGAGAACCTGGTGCCGAACATCCAGAAAACCGCCGAGCTGGTGCAGGAGATCACCGCCTCCAGCCGCGAGCAGGACGCCGGGGCCGACCAGATCGCCAAAGCGATCCAGCAGCTCGACGGAGTGATCCAGCAGAACGCTGCAGCTGCTGAGGAGATGGCCTCCACCGCCGAGGAGCTCAACTCCCAGTCCGAGCAGCTACAGCAGACGATCGCCTTCTTCAGGGTCCGTCGCGGTGAGCAAGGCAAGCCGTCCTGGCAGGCCTCCGCCCCTCGTGCCAAGGCGCCCAGGCAGCCTGTCGCCAAGCGCACGGCCCCTCGTCTGGAGCACGTGTCGTCGAGCAACGACAGGCTCGATCGCGAGTTCGAACGCTTCTAGGATAACGTTTCAAGGCAAAAAGCCCGGCCGGTTGGCCGGGCTTTTTTTATGGTTGGAATCAGCTGTGTGGCTGGTTTGTTGGGCTTGAATGCGCCCTGGCATCGTGCCCGGGAGCGGGCATCGCAAGCCGGGGAGGCGTCGGCGCGGGGTGGTATTGCTGGCTGCGGTAGGCCAGTGAGGGCCACAGGGCGGTGGCCAGGGCATCGCGAAGCAGCTCGGGGTTTTCCCGCGAGGGAGGTTCCAGGTGGCCGTCCCGGTAGTCGAACAGCTCCCCCTCCTTGAAGGCCATGTTCACGGCGATCTGGCCGTCGCGGATCAGGGCGTGGGTGGTGCTGTACTGCAGGATCGCCCGCCCGGTATACCCGTCGGGCGGATGGGTCAGGTCGATCCCCGGCATCGGGTGGTCGGCTTCGATGCCGAGCAGCGAGAGCAGCGTGGGCGCCAGGTCGACCTGGCTGGCGAGGGTCTCGATCCGTTGCGGGCTGATGCGGCCACCAAGAATCAGGCCGGGGATGCGGAAGTGTTCGACCGGGATCAGCTCGGGCCCCTTGACCACGTCGTCGTGGTCGGCGACCACCAGGAAGAGGGTGTTGTCCCAGTAGGGGGCGCTGCGGGCCTGGTCGAGGAAATCGCCGAGGGCATGGTCGGCATAGCGGATCGCGTTGGGGACCCGCATCTCCTCGCCGGGGAGAGCCTCGATCCGCCCCGCGGGATATTCGTAGGGGGGGTGGTTGGACGATGTGAAGACCAGGGCGAAGAACGGTCCCGGGGCCGCCAGGAATTCCTGGTGGGCGCGCGCGAAGAGGTCCTCGTCGGAGACCCCCCAGGTGCCGCGGAAGTTTGGGGCCGGGTAGTCGTTCTCGTCGATCACCCGTTCGAAACCGTTGCCGAGGAAGAAGCCGCGCATGTTGTCGAACTGGCTCTCGCCGCCGTAGATGAAGCTGGTGCTGTAGCCGGCAGTGTGCAGCAGCCCGGCGAGGGTGAAGAAGTTGTTCTGGGCCAGCCCAAGTTTGACCACGCTGCGCCCCGGGGTCGGGAAGAACCCGGTGGTCACCGCCTCGATGCCGCGCACCGAGCGGGTGCCGGTGGCGTAGAGGTTCTCGAACCAGATTCCGTCCTTGGAGAGGCGGTCGAGTTCCGGGGTGTACGGGTTCCCCCCCAGGGAGCCGACGTACTGGGCGCCGAGGCTCTCCTCGAGCACGATCACCAGGTTGAGCGGTTTCGAGCGCTGAAGGCTCGGGGCCTGGTGGTGCGACGTCGGCGCGCCGGGATCGGCGAACTCGCTGTCGGAGTGGCCGGCGAGGCGGTGCATGCGAGTGATTACCTCGCCCTCCGGCATCTTCGGGTAGATGCTCCCGGCATCCTCCTCGTGCTTCATGCTGTAGAGGGCGTAGAGCATCGTGTAGGTCGAGTTGACGGCCAGCTCGTTGACCAGGTGGTCGCCGGAGAAGGCTGCCGTCCCCGGGTTGGCCGGGCGGTGGTCGAGGCTGCCGCGGGCGGCGAGGACCAGCAGCGCGGCGCACAGCGGTAGCAGCGCCAAGCGGCGCGTCCAGCTCCAGGAGCCGGCGCGGCGGTGCATACCCTGGAGGAGTCGCCAGGCCAGCGTCACCCCGGCCGCTACCAGCACCACGGCGACGAGCAGTTGCCACTTGTAGTCGGCCCACAGGGTCATGCCGACTTCACGGGGATGACCGAGGTATTCAAGGAAGACGCGGTTGGGGCGCACGTCGTACTGGTTGATGAATGACGGGGTGGCGCACTCCATGAACAGGAAGAGCCCGGTCCACAGCGCCGCCCATCCGGCCGACAGGCGTCGCCAGGTGCGGCCCCGCCAGGTCTCGGGGAGCAACAGCGCGACGAGCAGCAGCGGGATGGTCACGTAGCTGACCATCTGCAGGTCCATGCGCACTCCGAGCAGCAGCACCTGGCCGAGCCCGTCGACTGCGGCGACGCGTGGCCACTGCCAGGCGATCAGCAGCAGGCGCGAGAGCCCGAGCAGGGCGAGGCTGGAGAAGAAGAAAGCGAGGACGGGGCGGAGCGGGCCGGTACGGCCGAGAACAATGCGTTGCATGGGGGCATCACCTTGGGTAGCGATCCGGGCTTGGCGGTCGAAGTCGCAGCGACTCTGCAACTATATACCCCGGTCGTGTGCCGGGCAACTAAGGTTTATCTAACCGGAATTTCATTTTGTTTTAATCTCGAGGGTCGTCAGCGCCGGACCGAAAAGTCCACGAACTCGTGGCGACTGTCCTCCCAGTCGACCAGTACCTCGTCGACCCGGGCCGCCGGCGGGCCCTCTTGACACCAATCGAGCACTTTCTGAACTTCGACGCGGGGGCCCTCGAAGACCGCTTCGACATCGCCGTTGGGGAGGTTGCGTACCCAGCCGGTCAGTCCATGGACCTGCGCGGTGCGGCTGGTGAAGTAACGGTAGCTGACCCCCTGGACCAAACCGCGGATGCGGACCGTGGCGCGGACCTCGCTCATGATTCCACCTCCTCGAGCATGTTGCGGAACTCGTCCTCCGAGAGGATCGGTACCCCGAGGGCGCGGGCCTTGTCGAGCTTGCTCCCGGCCTCGGTTCCGGCGACCACGTAGTCGGTCTTCTTGCTCACCGAGCCGGCGGCGCGTCCGCCGAGGCGCTCGACGATCTCCTGGGCCTCCTTGCGCCCGAACTGCGTCAGCGTGCCGGTGAAGACGAAGGTCTTGCCGCTCCACGGCCCTCCGGCGAGCCTCTCGGCCTCCTGGGGCTTGACCCCGGCCGCGGCGAGGGCGGCGAGGATGTCGCGGTTCGTGTCGCTGGCGAAAAACGCCGTGACGCTCTCGGCCACCTGCGGGCCGATCTCGTGGATCGCCAGCAGCTCCTCCCGGCTCGTCTTGCCGAGCTGTTCCAGAGAACCGAACTGGCGGGCCAGGACCTTGGCCAGGTGCACCCCGACGTGGCGGATGCCGAGAGCGAACAGGAAACGGTGAAGGGGGCGGTGGCGGCTGGCGTCGATGGCGGCGAGCAGGTTGTCGGCGAGCTTCTCCCCCATCCGCTCGAAGCGGAACAGGTCGTTACGCTCCAGGGTGTAGAGGTCGGCAACGCTCTCCACCAGGCCGAGGCGCAGCATCTGGTCGATGTAACGGTCCCCCATGCCGTCGATGTCCATGGCGTTGCGCGAGGCGAAGTGCTTGAGCGACTCCTTGAGCTGGGCCGGGCAGGCGAGCCCCTGGCAGCGTGGCACCACTTCCCCCTCGAGGCGCGCCACCGGGGCTCCGCACTCGGGGCAGGTCGCCGGGAGCGGCACATCCTGTTCGCGGCCGTCGCGTTTCTCGACGAGGACCTTGACCACGTCGGGGATCACGTCGCCGGCCCTCTCCACGACCACGGTGTCGCCGACCCGCAGGTCGAGGCGTGCGATCTCGTCCCAGTTGTGCAGCGAGGCGCGCGAGACCATCACGCCGCTCACCTCCACCGGCCTGAGGACCGCCACCGGGGTGATGGCGCCGGTGCGCCCCACCTGCAGGATGACATCCTCGACGGTCGTCTGCGCCTGGCGCGGCGGGAACTTGAAGGCGGTCGCCCAGCGTGGACGCCGCGAGACTTCGCCCAACTCGGCCTGCCAGTCGAGGCGGTCGACCTTGACCACCACCCCGTCGATTTCGAAGGGGAGGGTGTCGCGGCGCGCCATAACGTTGTTGAAGTAGTCGACCACCCCGGCGATGCCGCGCACCACCCTGGTTTCGGCGAGGTTGACCCGCAGCCCCCAACGCTGCAGGGTGGCGAGCAGCTCGGCATGGCCGGACGGGAGGCCGGCCTCGATACGGCCGAAGCCGTAGCAGAAGATCTTCAGGGGGCGCTTGGCGGTGATGCGCGAATCGAGCTGGCGCAGGCTCCCGGCCGCAGCGTTGCGCGGGTTGGCAAAGGTCTTCTCGCCATTCTCCTCGAGCTCGCGGTTCCACTGCTGAAATGCCGCGGTCTCGATGTAGACCTCGCCGCGCACCTCGACCAGCTCCGGGGCGTCCCCCTGCAGGCGCAACGGGACGCTCGGGATGGTGCGCAGGTTCTCGGTGATCATCTCGCCGGTCACCCCGTCGCCGCGGGTCGAGCCGACAACCAGCTCCCGGCCCCGGTAGACCAGCTCCACCGCCACGCCGTCGAGTTTCATCTCGCAGACGTAGTCGATGTCGGTCTCGGCCGGCAGGGCGAGCGCGTTCTTGACCTTCTTGTCAAATTCGCGAAACTCGCCTTCGTCCTTGCTGTTGTCGAGCGAGAGCATCGGGATCGCGTGGCGCACGCTCTCGAACTTGTCGAGGGGCGGTGCGCCGACCCGCTGGGAGGGAGAGTCGGGCGTGGTGAGCTCGGGGTAGTCTTTCTCCAGCGCCAGCAGTTCGCGGAACAGCTGGTCGTACTCGGCGTCACTGATCTCGGGGCGGTCGAGCACGTAGTAGCAGTGGCTGTGGTGGTGCAGTTGTCCGGCCAGTTCGGCGTGGCGCAGGCGCGCGGTCTCGCGGTCCATGGAATGCTCCGATAGGGGTGTGCAGCCGTTGTAGCATAACCCCCCGAGGGCTTCAAGCGTGGTGGTAATGGTTGTCAAGCGTACCGCCATGGTTTATAAGGTACGGAACAGATTCAACTTATCCCGTCTTGACTGATGGAGTGCCCCTTACGTGTCTGACGAACAATGGATCCGCCTCCTGCTCCTGGTGATCCTGCTGGTCTTTTCGGCCTTCTTTTCCGGCTCCGAAACCGCGCTGATGGCGATCGACCGCCTGCGCGTCAAGTTCCTGGTCCAGAAGAAACGCAAAGGGGCGCAGCTGCTCGAGGCGACCCTCGCCCGTCCCGACCGCCTGCTCAGCGCCATCCTGGTCGGCAACAACCTGGTCAACATCGCCGCCTCGGTCATCGCCACCGGCCTGTTCGTGAGCCTCTACGGGGTCGAAGGGGAGTGGCTGACCATCGCCATTCTCACCCCGATCCTGCTGATCTTCTCCGAGGTCGTCCCCAAGACCTATTCCGCCCGGTCCGCCGAGAAGGTCTGTTTCAGGGTTCTCCACCCGATCCGCTGGGTGATGACCCTGCTCGCCCCGGTCATCATCGTGCTCGGTTGGATCAACCACCTGCTGACCGTGTGGGTCAGCCGCAAGGGGGAAGAGACGCCGGTGATCTCCGAGGAGGAGATCCACACCCTGATCACCGTCGGTGAGCAGAGCGGGGTGATGGACCAGGAGAAGCGCCAGATGCTCCACGGGGTGCTCGAACTGACCGAGACCCGGGTGCGCGACATCATGGTCCCCCGCCCCGAGATGGTCGCCATCGAGGTGAACTGCAGCTTCGACGCGGTGCTGCGCCAGATGCGCGAGGCGAGCCACTCGCGCTTCCCGGTCTACGAGGGGAGCCTCGACAACATCGTCGGCGTGATCCACTCCAAGGAGATCCTCACCTACGTCGATGTCGAGAACTTCGACCTACGCGAGGCCTGCCGGCCGCCGTTCTTCGTCCCCGAGTCGCAGTATGTCGAGAAACTGCTGCAGTCGTTCCGGGTCAACCGTCTCCACCTGGCGATCGTGGTCGATGAATACGGCGGTGTCGAGGGGCTGGTGACCCTCGAGGACGTGGTCGAGGAGATCGTCGGCGAGATTCACGACGAGTTCGATACCGAGGAGGCCGACATCCGCGAGGTCGGCCCGCAGACCTACCTGGTCGATGCCAGCCTGTCGCTGCGCGAGCTGAACCGCCGCCTGCATCTCGCTCTCAACGAGGAGCACGCCAACACCCTGGCCGGATACGTGCTGCGCCTGCTCGGTTCGATCCCCGAGGTCGGGGCCTCGATCAGCGAGAACGGCCTGACCTTCACGGTCCGGACCGTGGAGGGGCGGCGGATCGAGGAGGTCGAGCTGCAGATGCCACCGCTCCCCGAGGAGGACCGGGAAGACTGAGGTCAAACATCTCTGCCCCAAGGGGTACAGCTGCCCCAACACACACCCCGATGAGCGGCCTGTAACAGGGCCGTTTTTTTGTTGCACACCCTTCGCCGAACGAGCCAGGTTTTCTGCCTCTCCCGCCAAGATGAATGTGGCATTAATAGTTGATATATGTACTCAAGATTATAAAGTTATATTAAGAAACGGAGGTGGAGTCTGCTCCCATCCTGTGCCACTGCCACGCGTTTTATGCCCCTCATGGATCCTCTGTAAGA
>QKBP01000001.1 GCA_003246035.1 Desulfuromonadaceae bacterium
TCTCCCCTTGCTGCACATCCAGGATTTCCTGCCGCTGGTCGCCCTGTCCCGCCGTGCCCGGGTCAATCTCTATTCGGCAGCCGTGACCCTGATGGACGTCCGCCGCAGTTTCGAGATCGGCTTTTTGGCCGACGGCATGTCGAGGGTGCCGCTACGCGATCACTGGGACCGGGTCGCCGCTCGCGACCTCGAGCGTTCCCTCGAGGACGTCGCCTATCGCATGGTCGAGAGAGTGTTGGTCGACCACGACGGCAACCTCGAGGCCTTTGTCAATCGCCGTCGTCGGCGCGTCGGCGCGTACCGGGAGCTCTGTGCGCGCCTGCGTGCCACCACGCCGGTCAACCTTCATCCGCTGGCGGTCAGCATCGAGTCCCTGCGGGAACTGCTGCACGACTAGCGTCAACACCCTTACAGGAGTAACCGCTTCATGATGAAAAGACAGCTCGGCCCGTGCGTCACCTTCTTCCCGCAGCCGACGACCCTGATTTCGAGCCGCGGAGCCGATGGCCGTGACAACGTAATGACCGCCTCCTGGGTGAGCATCGTCAGCAAGACCCCTCCGACGGTCGCGGTGTCGCTCAACCGTGGGCGCCTGACCTATGCGCAGATTCGCGAGACCGGTAGCTTTGTGGTCAACCAGGTCCCGGCGGCCCTGGCCGTCGAGGCCGATTACTGCGGGATCCGCTCCGGACGCGATCGCAACAAGCTGCTACGCTGCAAGCTGACCACCGCGCCGGCCACCCTGGTCGAGGCCCCGTTGATCGTCGAATGTCCGCTCAATCTCGAGTGTCGCTACCTGCAGGAGGTGGAACTCGGGGATTATCGCCTGGTGCTCGGAGAGATCGTCGAGGTGCACGCGGTGGAGGAGGCCTTTGCCGAAAGTGAGGCCGGCGAGGTCGGCCCGTTCTCCCCGCTGGTCTACCTCGGCGGGATCCGCGAGTACTGGTCTCTGGGGGAGCGCGAGGCGATCGCCTACCGTGACGGCCAGCAGATCGAGTCCGAAGGCTAGGGGGCGAATATAGTCTGGACAGGGGCGATGTCCCTGTGGTATACGATATGCGCATTTTTTAGAACGGCTTTTTAGGTAACCCGAAGGCGCTGGCCCGGAACACGTAACGGAGCACACACATCGCCTCCGGCAGACCGACTGCCGCAAACGGACATACCGCCTGGATCCACGGACCGGGACGGAGGGCAATAGCAGGAGGACGGCGTGCGCGCCGTTATCTATATCTGCGCCTTCCGGCTCCCCGGGAGGCGTTTTTCGTGGCCGGCGACACGACAGGAAGACGATGTGAAGAGAGTCACGATTCCCGACATCCTTGCACGCAAACAGACCGGCGACCGGATCACGGTCCTGACCGCCTACGACTATACCTTCGCCCGCATCATCGACGGCGCCGGAATCGATATCGTCCTGGTCGGTGACTCGCTCGGAGCGATCGTCAGCGGCTACGATCACACCCTGCCGGTCACCATGGACGAGATGGTCTACCATACCCGCGCCGTCAGCCGCGGGACCCAGCACGCCCTGCTGGTTGCCGATATGCCATTCCTTTCGTACCAGGTCGATGCCGCCGAGGCCCGTCGCAATGCCGGACGACTGATCAAGGAGGGGGGCGCGCAGGCGGTCAAGATCGAGGGGGGGGAGCTGGTCGCCGAGACCATCCGCTCCATCGTCGCCATGGACATCCCGGTGATGGGCCACGTCGGGCTCACTCCCCAATCGGTGCACCGCATGGGGGGATTCAAGGTCCAGGGGAAGGCGGTTGAACAGGCCGAGCAGATCCTCGCCGATGCCCGCGCCGTGGCCGAGGCCGGAGTCTTCGCGGTAACCCTCGAATGCGTGCCGGCACCTCTGGCCGAGCGGATCAGCGCCGAGCTGGCGATCCCGACCATCGGCATCGGCGCCGGACCCCATTGCGACGGCCAGGTCCTGGTGATTCACGACATTCTCGGGTTGTGTGACAAGTACTCCCCCAAGTTCGTCAAGCGTTTTGCCGATGTCAGCGACACCGTGCGCGCCGGCATCGATGCCTACATCCGCGAGGTCAAGGATGGCAGCTTCCCGGCTCCCGAACACAGCTTCTCCTGAGGCCGCCATGGAGACCATCTCCACCCCGGAGCAGATGCAGCAGATGGCCCTGCAGGCGCGTCGCGCGGGTCAGCGCATCGCCTTCGTGCCGACCATGGGCTACCTGCACGCCGGTCATCTTTCGCTGTTGCGGGAGGGGCGACGTCGCGGCGATCTGCTGGTGCTGTCGATCTTCGTCAACCCGACCCAGTTCGGCCCGAACGAGGACCTCGACAGCTACCCGCGCGATCTCGAACGTGACCTGGACCTGGCTCGCGAGGCCGGGGTCGATATCGTTTACCTCCCCGACCCGCCGAGCATGTATCCGCCCGGCTACGCCACCTGGGTCGAGGTCGAGGCGAGCCTGACCGACACCCTCTGCGGGCGCTCCCGCCCCGGGCATTTCCGCGGCGTCACCACGGTGGTCAGCAAGCTGTTCCAGATCGTCCAGCCCGACGTGGCGCTGTTCGGGAGCAAGGACTTCCAGCAGCTCGCGATCATTCGTCGCATGACCAGCGACCTCAACTTCCCGATCGAGATCGTCGGCATGCCGATCGTTCGCGAGGATGACGGCCTGGCCATGAGCTCGCGCAACGTCTACTTGAGCCCGGAGCTGCGGCGCCAGGCGCTCTCGCTGCATGCAGGGCTGCAGCTTGCACGGCAGAGGGTAGCCGCCGGTGAGTCGGACTGCGCAGCCCTGATCAACGCGGTCCGTGAGCGGATCTGTGCTGAGCCGGCGGCCGAAATCGATTACATCCAGGTTTGCCATGCGCAGACCCTGGCCGACATGACCCTGGTGGATCGCCACGCCGTGATGTTGCTGGCGGTCCGTTTCGGTAAGACTCGATTGATCGATAACCATCACCTGATGGAGGAGAACTGACCCATGACCCGTAAAATGCTCAAGTCGAAAATCCACCGCGCAACCGTGACCGGTGCCGACCTGCACTACGAGGGGAGCATCACCATCGATCCGCTTCTGATGGAGGCGGCCGATATCCTCGACAACGAGTTTGTCGACATCTGGAACGTCAACTACGGTACCCGCTTTTCGACCTACGCCATCGCCGGGCAGCCCGGCAGCGGTACGATCTGCATCAACGGCGCCGCGGCACGCCTGGTCTCCAGGGGAGACCTGGTGATTATCGCCAGCTGGCAGGACATGGAGGCCGAAGAGGCCCGCCAGCATCAGCCACGCCTGGTGTTTGTCGATGAGCAGAACCGCCAGGTCGACCTGGAGCGCAAGCTTGAGAAGCCTGGCCAGGGCGACCTGAAGAAAGCGATCTGAGCGTATGGCGACCCTGTACGTCGCGCGTCAGGTCCTTCCGATCAGCAGGCCTTCCCTTGAGAACGGCGCCATACTGGTCGACAAGGGGAGGATCATCGCCGTGGGGCCCGCCGGGCGCCTAACGGAGAGCTGCCCGGAAGCCCACGTGGTCGACTTCGGCAATGCCGCGCTGCTTCCGCCGATGGTCAACGCCCACACCCATCTCGAGCTGACCCGTTT
Organism: Desulfuromonadaceae bacterium; assembly: GCA_003246035.1. The sequence goes on from QKBP01000001.1 coordinate 3,582, forward strand.
TCCATCCTGGGCCGAGCGGGCGGGGATGGCCGGGCCTCCGGCTTCGTTCGTCGACTGGATCCAGCGCCTTATCACTGTCAAGCGCAGCCGCCCCACCGAGGAGTTCGCCCCCTCGCTCGCAGCCGGGGTGAGCGCCTGTCTCGACAGCGGCACCGCAGCGGTGGGGGATATCCTCTCGTATTTCCCGGCCCGCAGCGCTTATGGATCGGCGCCTCTGCGCGGCAAGGTTTTTTACGAGGCCCTCGGGCGTGAGCCGGCCAAGTGTCGCTGGATGCTGGAGGCGATCGGCCAGATGGTCGAGGAAGGAGGGGCCGGCTGGCTATCTCCTGCCGTATCGCCCCATTCGCCCTACTCGCTCTCCGAGGAATACCTCCAGCAGGTCTGCGGTTTCGCGCGGCGTCACGGCCTGCCGATGATGATTCACCTCGCCGAGTCTCCCGAGGAGGTCACATTCCTGCAGGATTCGAGCGGCCCGATTGCCGAGCAGCTCTACCCCTTCGTCGGGTGGCGCGGGATGGTGCCACCTGCCGCGGGGGTTTCTCCGCTTGAAGCCCTGAAAAGAGCGGGTGGCCTGCACGCTACGACCCTGCTGGTTCATGGCGTACAGCTTACGGATGCTGAAATCGACGCGGTTGCCGAGGTCGGCAACTCGGTGGTCCTCTGCCCGCGCTCCAACGCGCGCCTCGACGTGGGAACGGCGCCGTTCGCCAAGCTGCGTGCAGCGAACATCAACCTCGCCTTCGGAACCGATTCGATGGCCAGCGTCGACTCGCTCTCGGTCTGGGACGAGATCGCCTTTGCCCGCACGGCCTACGGTTCTGCCGCCGACCCGGCTTTCCTGATCGACGCGGCGACCCGAGGGGGTGCCAAGGCCCTGAACATCCACGGCGAGATCGGGGCGCTCGCTCCCGGTTACGGCGTGCACTTCCAGATTGTCCGTCTCCCCGAGGAGACGACGGAAGGGGAGGTGCTCGAGTACCTGTGCAGCGGCGTCCCCAACAGCAGCATACGCCTGTTTCTCGACGGCGAAGAGATCTCGGGCGACACCTGGGACCCAGCGCTTGCGGAGTAAAAGCCCATGATGGAGGAGACCGGAACGGTTATCGAGCTCAAGGGCCCCTCGACGGCGCTCGTCCTGTGCAAGAAGGGGAGTTTCTGCGAGCACTGCGCCGCCATGGATACCTGCCGCATGGGAGACGACAACCAGTCGATGCAGGTCGAGGCGCTCAACCCGCTGGGTGCCGAGGTCGGTGACCGCGTACTGCTGGCGGTCAGCTCGAAAAGCTTCCTCTCCTCGTCGTTCCTGGTGTATATTGTCCCGCTGCTGGGGCTGCTCTTCGGCGCCCTGGTCGGCCAATACATCGGCGAGACCGTGATCACCGATCTGCCGGCACAGCTGCTCTCGGCGATTTTCGGTGTCGCGTTCCTGGTCGGGTCTTTTCTGACCATCCGGATCGGAAGCCGGGCCCTCAAGCGCGAAGCTTTTCTGCCGCGCATCATCCGTATCCTCGAGGACGACTGACGATCAGCATGGGCATCAAGATCATTGCCACCAACAAGAAGGCCTATCACGACTATTTCATCGACGAAGTCTTCGAAGCCGGCATGGTTCTGACCGGCACGGAGGTCAAGTCGCTGCGCCAGGGGGCCGCCAACCTCAAGGACGCCTTCTGTCGCATCAAGAACGACGAGATCTTCGTCAACAACCTGCACATCAGCCCCTACGAGCACGGCAACATCCACAACGTCGACCCGACCCGGGTCCGCAAGCTCCTCCTTCATCGGGCCGAGATCGCCAAGCTGGTACGCAAGGTCGAGGAGAAGGGTTTGTCGTTGGTGCCGACGAAGATCTATTTCAAGAACAGCCTGGTCAAGCTCGAAATCGGAGTGGCGCGCGGCAAGAAGCTGCATGACAAGCGCGAGACCCTCAAGCGCAAGGAAGCCGATCGCGAGATGGCCAAGGCGATCAAATCCCGAGGCCGGGAATACTAGGTCGATACGACGGAGCAGGTGATGGCTAAACTGGTACTGATGATCGGGGACAAGGTGCTCAAGGAGATCCAGCTCAGCGACAGGCCGCTGTGCATCGGGCGTGACCCCGGGAGCGACATTCCGCTCGATAATCCCGCGGTGTCGCGGCTGCATGCCGAAATCTACCGCCAGGGCTATTCCTTTTACGTTGAGGACAAGAACAGTACCAACGGAACGTTTCTGAACGGCACCTTTACCCGGGTCAGTGCCCTGAATCATAACGACCGGATCACCATCGGCAAGCATGTATTGGTTTACGTGGAACAGGGGAAACTTGCCTCGTCCGTGGACGATGCCAGTCAGACCGTCTTCATGACCCGGGACGAGCTGAAAAAGAAACGATAATGCTTGGTTTCCGTCCGTGACCGTGCGAAAATGGTCATGTGCCTGACAGGTACGGTTCTTTGACAAGATGGGGGTGCACTGGTTTCGACGGGGGTCGGAAGCGCTGGTTGCATGCCGGAGTGGGCTGGCTCCGTAACAAAGCCCAACACAAACAAACGCCGACAACGACGTTCGTTACGCACTGGCTGCTTAATTGCAGCCACGTCTCTGGTTCTATCGCCCGTGTAGGGCTGGAGACGTCAATCTAGCGGGCTAGTTTCCGCGGTGCCTGTGACGCGGTTGCGAAACTCAAGCAGGCTCGCCCGAAGAAAATCCTGTTCGTGGGAGTTTTTAGGGTTAATGCAAAACACGAACTAAGCATGTAGACGCCTGCCGTGAAAGGCTTTCGGACGCGGGTTCGATTCCCGCCACCTCCACCAATTTGACAGCGCCCGGCTGCTTCGGCAGTCGGGCGTTTTGCGTTGCGCTGTGCCATGTCACGGTCATTCCTGTGTCAAACTCGTGCCAGTGTCGTTCTCGACAAGCCGCAATCCCGTCACGCAACCGGTCACCTCCTTGCAACTCTTCTAAATCACAGGCCCTTTGATCCTCCATTTTCTTGACCTTTCGAGCAAAAAAACTTATTGTTCCAAGATTCCAGCAGCTTGTCTCTGCCATCAGGGCGCGTCTTTTGCAGGTACCCCCTGTTTGGTGTGTAGCGCCATTGTTTTGTCCCCCCAGTGAACTTGAGAGAACGGCGGCAACGGTGAAGGATCAACTCGCACAGCATCCAGAGGTCCCAGTTCCAGGGACCGTTACCAATGACGATCTGGAGCGCACGACCGTACAGTTGCACCGTGTCGAGCGCGACCTCGAGGCGTTCATCGAGTCGACGGAGGAGGATTTCCTCAGCGTCGGCAACAGCCTGCGCCAGTTCTATACCCGTTCCGCCAATCTATCTCGCCGCGCCAACGCGGTGGTCAACCTGATGATGGGGGACGAGATCATCGCCACCGTCGATGGACTCGAGGGGCTTCTCGACCAGCTCAACGTCTATACCCGCATCCTGGATGGCGAGGCAGCCACCACCGAAAAAGGGTTGCGCGACGTACTGACCATGCTCGGGCAGGTCGTCGAGCCGGTCGAAAGCTTCAAGAAGATCGTCAAGACCATGAATGTTCTCGGGCTCTCGACCAAGGTCGAGAATGCCCAACACCTCGCCGACGATACGAGTTTCTTCCTCCTTGCTGACGACCTCCGCAGCCTCGCCGAGAACATCGATTCCCAGGCGGGTCTGCTGCTGCGCCAACTCAGCGGGCTCGAGGAGGAGGTCGCGGATGCGCTCTCCAAGGTGAGCGAGCTGCGTCAGCGCCAGCGGGCACAAGGGGTCAAGATCATCAACAATACCCGCCGTGGCATGAACGCCATGGCCGAGCGGCACCAGTCTTCCTCGAGCAACGCCCGCCGGATCGCTGAACTGACCCGCGACATTTCGCTGCGGGTCGGCGAGGTCGTCACGTCCATGCAGTTCCACGATTTGACCCGTCAGCAGATCGAGCACGTCGCCGTGGCCCTTCGCGACATCACCCGTCGCCTCGAACGAGAGAACAAGGGGCTCTCCTCGTTCGATGCCAACAGCGACCTCCACCTGGCCCTCAGCTCGGTCTGCCGGGTTCAGGAAGCTCAGGTCGGCAGTGCCCGCGACGAGCTGGTCGGTGCGGTGCAGCGTATCAAGGGGAACCTTCACGACATCGCCAGCGCCACGATCGGGATTGCCCGGGAGACGGCTGATCTCTCCGGGGCCACCGACGAGGCAGGGAGCACCTTCCTGGTCGAGATGGAGAGCGGCATGCGCCAAGTGGCCGAGACACTCGAAGAAAATGCCCGCCGCAACCGAGAATCGACCAACACCATCGATTCACTGGCCAACAGCGTTACGCGTATGGAGGACTTTCTCCACGAGATCGAAAAGATCGGCGCCGAGATGAAAATCCTCGCGCTCAATGCCGGGATCAAGGCGGCCCGCGTCAACGAGGGTGGGGCCGGCCTGAGTGTAATCTCGGAGGCGATTCAGAAGCTCTCTTCGAGTGCCATGCTGCAGACCGACATCGTTGCCCGCTTTCTCACCCGCGTCACTACCGCCGCCCGCAACCTCGGGGCGCAGGACGAGGAAAACCGTGAGGAACGCCGCCGCCAGGTCGAAGAGTTCCTCCGTGAACTTGAGAGCCTGCTGAACTCTCTTCATCTGCTCAACAAGGATGTCATCCGCAACCTCGATGGCATGGACAGCGAAGGTCGCCAGCTCGCCGCCGATATCGAACAGGTTGTCAGCGGCATCACGGTGCACGAGTTTACCGCCCAGATTCTCGGCAAGGCCGTTCAGGACATCGAGAAGGTCGCCGTTCAATGGCAGGGGAAGGAATTCTCCAGTTATGCCCCCGAGGAGCGCAAGAGGGTGATGAACGAGATCGTGCAGCGCTACTCCATGAGCCGTGAACGCAAGATTCACCAGAGTATCACTGGCCAGAAGGACTCTTTCGTTTCCGACGAGGAACTGTTCGGGACCCGGCGCCGTTCCGATTCCGACCTTGGCGACAACGTGGAACTCTTCTGAGCCCAGACAAGGACCGGAGACTATGCCTAGGAAGAACGCAGATGAGTTGATCCTCGAGCCCGAGGGGACCATGGATATCGCCAAGGCGGCGCAGGTGCGTAGCGATCTGCTGGAGGCGCTGGAAAAGGGGGGCGCGGTAACGCTCAAGCTGGCTGGCGTTACAGATGCCGATCTGACGTTCTTCCAGCTCCTGTGTGCTGCCCATCGAGAGGCGGCCAAGCGCGGCGTGGTGCTCCATGTCGACAATACGGGCATCCAGGAGAACCTGGAGCGGATGTTCCTCGATGCCGGAATGGTCCGCCAGCTCGACTGTCAGCACGCCAGCGGCCAGAAGTGCCTGTGGTGCGGGGAGGGTTGGTAAATGGCAAAGATGATCATGACGGTGGATGATTCCGCGAGTGTCCGTCAGATGGTCAAGTTCACCCTGCAGAACGAAGGGTACGCGGTCCATGAAGCGGTGGATGGCGAAGATGCCCTCAAGCAGATCAAGCAGCTCGACAAGATCGATCTGCTGGTGACCGACCTGAACATGCCCAATATGGACGGGATCGAGCTGATCCGCGAGGTCCGCAAGCTCGACAGGTTCCGTTTCCTCCCCATTCTGATGCTCACCTCCGAGTCCCAGGAAGGGAAGAAACAGGAAGGAAAACAGGCTGGGGCGAGCGGTTGGATCGTCAAGCCGTTCAAACCCGAACAGCTGATTGCCGTGATTCGAAGGGTACTGGTCTGATGGATATCCATGGTGAAGCGTTTCTCGACGAAGCCCGCGAGCTCCTGTCTACCCTCGAGGCCGGTCTGCTCGAGCTGGAGCGTGATCCCGATGATGCCGATCTGATCGGCAAGGTCTTCCGGGCCCTGCACACCATCAAAGGGTCAGGTGCGATGTTCGGGTTCGACCGAATCGCCGCCTTCACGCACGATATCGAGACGGTTTTCGATCTGGTGCGCGACGGTGAGATGCAGGTCTCCCAGGAGCTGATCACCCTGACCCTTCAGGCCCGTGACCACATCCAGGCGCTGATCGATGCGGTTCACGGACACGAGCCCCCGGAGGAATCGGCGCTCGCGGCCCTGACCGAGGCCTTTCAGGAGCTGATTCCGGCACGCAAGAGGGGCGGGGGATCGAGCGTGCTGGCCGAGGTCGAGAGTGAAATTTTCACCGATCGGCGCAAGACCTACCGTATCCGTTTCACCCCCGGCCGGGAGATCTTCTTCCGCGGGGTCAACCCGCTCGGCCTGCTCCGCGAACTCGCCCTGATGGGTGACCTGTCGATCATCGCCCAGACCGATCATGTCCCCCCACTCGGGGAGATCAACCCCGAAAGCTGCTACATCTACTGGGACCTGCTGCTGACGACCCATGAAGACTACGACACGATCCGCGACGTCTTCATTTTCGTCGAGGATGACAGCGAGATCGACGTCCGCATCATCGACGAAGAGGGGTGGCTGGACGATACCGGCCAGTACAAGCGCCTCGGGGAAATCCTCGTCGAGCGTGGCGACATTACGTCGGAAGAACTCCAGAAAGCCCTGACTTCGAAGAAGCGTCTCGGGGAGAGCCTGCTCGATTCGGGTCTGGTCGATGAGAGGAAGCTCGACGCGGCCCTCGTCGAGCAGGAAAAGGTCATGAACCTGCGTCGTGAGCGGCGCCAGGCCGAGTACACTTCGAGCATCCGGGTCCGCTCCGAGAAGCTCGACTCGCTGGTCAACCTGGTCGGCGAGCTGGTCACGGTCCAGGCGCGTCTCAGCCGCATCTCGGAACATCGTGAAGATTCCGAACTTCAGGGGGTCTCCGAGGTTGTCGAGCGGCTCACCTGGGACCTGCGTGACCAGATCCTCAACATCCGCATGATCCCCATCGGGACGACCTTCGGGGCGTTCAACCGTCTGGTCCGCGACCTCTCGCAGGAACTCGGGAAGAATGTCGACCTGGTGACCCGGGGGGCCGAGACGGAGCTCGACAAGACGGTCATTGAGCGTCTCAACGATCCGCTCGTGCACCTGATCCGTAACTGCATCGATCACGGCATCGAGTCCCCCGAGGAACGCCGCGCTGCCGGCAAACCCGAGAAGGGGATCGTCTCCCTGACCGCCGCCCATGCCGGCGCCAACGTCATCCTGCAGGTCAAGGATGACGGCCGGGGGCTCGATTACCCGGCCATTCTGGCCAAGGCCGTCAAGCAGGGACTGATCTCCGCCGACGCGGAACTGAGCGACAAGGATGTCGCTGAGCTGATCATGCGCCCCGGCTTCTCGACGGCTGCGAGCGTGACCAGTGTCTCCGGCCGGGGGGTCGGGATGGACGTAGTGAAGCAGGCGATCGAGGACCTGCGTGGATCGGTCGAGGTGGCCGGGAAGAAGGGGCAGGGGACGGTCTTCACCATCCGCTTGCCGCTGACCCTGGCGATTATCGATGGTCTGCTGGTCAAGATCGCCGATGAGCATTTCGTGCTCCCGCTCTCCGCCGTCGAGGAGTGTGTCGAGGTCACCCGGCAAGACGTCGAGGCGTTCAGCGGCCGCAGTCTCGCCAACGTACGTGGCGAGCTGGTGCCGTACATCAACCTGCGCCGACAGTTCCTGCTCGGGGACGATACGCCGGCCATCGAGCAGGTGGTGATCGTCAGCGTCGACGACCGGCGGGTCGGTTTCCTGGTCGACCACGTCATCGGTGAGCACCAGACCGTGATCAAAAATCTCGGCAAGTTCTACCGCGACATCAAGGGGCTCTCCGGAGCGACGATTCTCGGTGACGGCACCGTGGCGCTGATCCTCGATCTGCAGCAGCTCTACAAGATCGCCCACGATGCCGAGCAGCTGCAGACCGCCGGCCAACTGCAGCGTGCCGCGCAGCGAGCGGCCAAGAGCGAAGCGTACTGATGCCTGTCACAAGGTGACCATGACCCGTTCCTCCTTCATCCCGACCCTGGCGTCGATGAGCGAAAAGGACTTTGACAAGTTCAGCCGCTTCATCCACGCCAACCTCGGTATCAAGATGCCCCCCCAAAAAAAGAGCATGCTCGAGGCGCGCCTGCGCAAACGCCTGCGTGCCCTCGGTATGAGCAGCTTCGAGGAATACCGCGACTACTTCTTCAGCGACGACGGAATGCCCAAGGAGATCGTGAGCCTGTGCGATGTCGTCACCACCAACAAGACCGACTTTTTCCGCGAGCCGGCCCATTTCGACATCCTGACCCGCTCGGCGCTCCCTGACCTGATGCAGCAGGGTTTGATCAGCACCGAACGCCCCCTCAAGCTCTGGAGCGCCGGCTGTTCGAGCGGCGAGGAGCCCTATACGCTGGCGATGGTTCTCTCCGAGTTCGCCCAGACGCACGATGGCTTCGACTTCTCGTTGCTCGGCACCGACCTCTCGAGCCAGGTTCTGGAGCGGGCAGTGAACGGCATCTACTCGATGGAACGCATCGCCCCGGTGAGTGACAGCATGCGCCGCAAATACCTGCTGCGCAGCAAAAACCGCGAGGAGCAGCTGGTGCGGGTCATGCCCGAGCTGCGGGCACGCATGCGATTTATGCGTCTCAACTTCATGGATGAGGATTACGGCATCGAAGAGATGTTCCAGGTGATCTTCTGCCGCAACGTGATCATCTACTTCGACCGGCCTACCCAGGCGCGCATCGTCGGTAATATCTGCGATCACCTGATAACCAACGGCTACATCTTCATGGGGCACTCCGAAACCCTTAACGGCATGGGGCTCCCCCTGAAGCAGGTCGCCCCATCCGTCTATCAGCGGCTTCCCGGCTGACAGGAGCTTTTTTCATGGCCACGCCGATCAAGGTCATGATCGTGGACGATTCCGCGGTCGTCCGCCAGACCCTCGGCTCCCTGCTCGAGCAGGAGCCCGATATCGAGGTGCTGGCCACCGCTCCCGATCCGCTGATCGCCGCGAGCAAGATCGAGAAGCAGCGACCCGATGTGCTGCTGCTCGACATCGAGATGCCGCGCATGGACGGGCTGACCTTTCTGCGCCAGATCATGTCGAGCGACCCGATCCCGGTGGTGATCTGCTCGACGCTGACGGAAAAGGGCTCGGAAACCTCCCTGCAGGCCCTGCAGGCCGGCGCCGTGGAAGTTATCACCAAGCCGCGTCTCGGCGCACGCCAGTTCTTCGAGGAGTCTCGGGTCCGCATCAGCGATGCGGTCCGGGCCGCGGCCCAGGCCCGCCTGCGCAGGCTCCCTTCGCAGAACCGGGACGTCGCTCCGAAACTGACGGCCGATGCGGTGATCAGCAGCGCGCCGAGCAGGGATTTTATCCGCACTACCGAGACGGTGGTGGTGGTCGGCGCCTCGACCGGCGGGACCGAAGCCCTGCGCCTGTTTCTCGAGGCGCTTCCCTATGATTCGCCGGGGGTGGTGATCGTTCAGCACATGCCGGAGCAGTTCACCGCCGCGTTCGCCCGGCGCCTCGACACCACCTGCAAGGTGACCGTCGAAGAGGCGCGTAACGGTGATACGGTCATCCCGGGTCGCGCCCTGATCGCCCCGGGGAATCGGCACATCCTCCTCAAGCGGAGTGGCGCGCGTTATTATGTCGAAGTCAAGGACGGACCGCTGGTCTGCCGGCATCGCCCTTCGGTCGACGTGCTGTTCCGCTCAGCTTCCCGCTATGCGGGGAAGAACGCCATCGGCGTGATCATGACCGGGATGGGGGACGACGGCGCCCGCGGCATGCTCGAAATGAAGCAGCAGGGGGCGTTCACGATCGCCCAGGACGAGGAGAGCTGCATTGTTTTCGGGATGCCCCGTGAAGCGATCAAGCTCGGTGCGGTCGACCGCACGCTGTCGCTCGACAAGATCGCCCAGGAAGTTCTGCAGCGGGCACAGACCCACGCCCGAAGCGGCGGCTCCTGAGCGCGTTGCCCGCCTTTCACGGGGTGTGTTAAGCTAAGCGGCGTCGGAATTTTCCGGCGCTTTTTGTTGTTCTGGGAGCGTATGGCCACAAAATTGCGACTCGATAAACTGCTCGTGGACCGGGGCCTGGCGGCCTCCCGGGAGCGTTCGCGTGCCCTGATCCTGGCAGGGCGCGTGCTGGTCGGCGACATGGTGGTCGACAAGGCGGGCGCGAATGTCGCCCCGGACTCCGAGGTGCGACTTAAAGGGGAGGACATCCCGTACGTCTCCCGTGGCGGGCTCAAGCTCGAGAAAGCGCTCCTCTGCTTCGACCTCGACGTACGCGACCGGGTGGTCATCGACGTCGGCGCGTCGACCGGCGGCTTTACCGACTGTCTGCTTCAGCACGGCGCGGCACGGGTTTACGCCGTCGACGTCGGCTACGGACAGCTTGCCTGGAGCCTCCGCCAGGATACGCGCGTCGTCAATCTCGAGCGCACCAACATCCGCAACCTCGCCCCCGAGGCTCTCGCCGACACGCCTGACCTGGCGGTCATCGACGCATCGTTCATCTCTCTCGAGAAGGTTCTCCCGGCCACCCTGCCGCTGCTCGCGGCCGATGCCGAGGTGGTGGCCCTGATCAAGCCCCAGTTCGAGGTCGGCAAGGGGGAGGTGGGGAAGAACGGCGTCGTGCGCGATCCGGAGAAACACAGGGCTGTGGTAGAGCGGATCGAGACCCTCGCGTTGAACCTGGGCTGTGAGGTGCGCGGGGTCGAGGAGAGCCCGATCCTGGGCCCCAAAGGGAACCGGGAGTTCCTGATCCACCTGGTGCGGAGGGTCGCATGAACCGGGTCTTTTTCATCGGCGCCGGGCCGGGTGACCCGGGACTTCTGACCCGCAAGGGAGCCGACCTGCTGGCCGGTTGCCCGACGGTCTTCGCTCCTCCGCCCTTCGAAGAGGTGTTTGCCGAGGACCTGGCTGGCAAGACCGTCCGGGTGCCGTTCGACTTCTATTTCGAGCCGCTGCTCACCCAACTGGAAGACGATCTCGAAGCCGGCGACGTCGCCTTTCTGGTTCCCGGTGACCTGACCTTCTACGCCCCATTTCAGGCGGTCGTGACGGCCCTCGGCGCACGGGCCGAAGTCATCCCCGGGGTCGGTACGGCCAATGCCGCCGCGGCCTGGCTGAAGCGGACCCTCGACCTCCCCGGGGTCAGCAGCCGGACCCTGCTCGCCTCGCCGCGCACCCTCGGCGATCGCGCCGACGCCCCCCGGCTCGAGGCGTTGGCCGGTCCGGGGACAACCCTGCTGCTCTACATGAACAACCGTCCCCTTGGCGAGCTGGCCGAAGAACTGGCCCGCGGCTACGGCAGCCGCGAGGTGCCGATCGCGCTGATGCACCGTCTGGGGCTCCCCGGCGAACGGGTCGTCATGGGGACCCTCGACACCATCGTCGAGCGGGCCGGAGACTTCGACTGGTTCAATCTGCAGGCCGCGGATCGCAGGCCGGCGCTGACCCTGGTTGTCGTCGGTGAGGCGCTAGCCGCCGAGGTCGACGGCCGCTGGTGGGACTACCGGCGTGAACATATCTGGCAGGGGTCCGGGAGAGGCACATGACGCGTCCACACCTGGTCTCGCCGGTCGATTCGGTGACGGAAGCATCGTCCCTGCTCGAAGCGGGCGCCGACGAACTCTACGGCGGCGTGCTCCCCTCGGCGTGGCGGGAGCGTTTCGGCCTGCTCGGGTCGATCAACCAGCGCACCTTCGCGCAGGCGCAGCTCGGCAGCCTCGAGGAACTCGCCGACGTGGTCGCTACGGCCAAGCGCTACGGTCGTCCCTTCTCGTTGACGCTTAACGCCCCCTTTTACAGTGACGATCAGTACCCGTTGCTCCTGGAGCTGGTCGATGCAGCTGTGGAAACGGGCGTCTCCGGCGTGATTCTCGCCGATCCGGGCCTGCTGCAGCGCCTTGCCCGACGGCACCCCGGGCTCGAGCTCCACGTCAGCACCCTCGCTCATGCCGGGAACGCTGCGACGCTGAAAATGTTCCGGGACCTCGGGGCGCAGCGGGCGGTGATTCCGCGACATCTCGGGACACGCGCCGTGTCCGAACTGGTCGAGGCCCTTCCGGGAATGCGCCTCGATGTGTTCCTGCTGGTCGGCAAGTGTCCCAACACCGAAGGACTGTGTACCTTCCACCACGCCCGGACCGACCGCGTCTGGCCCTGCGAGATTCCATACCGGATCGAAGCGTATGCGAGCACTGCCAGCCCGAGACTCGAACGGGCCATGTCACGACAGGCGAGCTGGTCGCACAGCAACCGACGTCACGGCTGTGGACTGTGTGCCATCCCGGAGCTGAGTCGGGCCGGGGTGTTCGGCCTCAAGCTGGTCGGGCGAGGCGCCTCGACCGCCATGAAGGTCGCCAACCTGAAGCTGGTTCGCCATTTCCTCGAGCTTGCCGAGAGCGGCCTTGCCCCTGAGCAGTACCGGCGCGAGGCCCGACAGGCGCATCTGCAGCGTTTCGGCTCGCCCTGTTCCCCGAACGTGTGCTATTATCCCGAACTCTGCCAGGGAGACTGACTTCATGATCCGCATCCTGCACACCGCCGATGTCCAGATCGATGCAACGCTCCCGGAGCTCGGCACCGCCGCAGCCCGCCGCCGCAACGACCTGCTGCACACCTTCGAGCACATGGTGGCCCTGGCGATCCGCGAGAACGTTCATCTTTTTCTGGTCAGCGGCAACCTCTTTGCCACGCCCCGCCCCGAGGAGTCGGCTGTACAGCGGGTTTCGACAGCCCTGCGCCGCCTGACCGCCCGCGGGATCCTGCCGGTGCTGCTCCCCGGTGACTGCGACGGCATGGTCACACCCGATTCGGTCTATTTTCGCGAGCAGTTTCGCAACCTGCTGGTCCTTGACGGTCGCGATCCTGCCCAGCCGCTCACCGTGCGTATCGCCGGGCGTACCGTGCATCTGTATGGCTTCTGCCAGCGTGGCAGCCAACCGCTCCCCCCGGAGCGGCTCCGGCTCGACGAAGAGGGGTGCCACGTGGCCCTGATGTGCCTGAGTTCGGCGCTCGAGGTCGATTCGGCCCTGCTCGAGCGGGTCGCCGGATGGGACATGGATTATCTTGCCTGCGCCCCAAGCCCCCAATGGCAGACCCTCGAAAACGATCGACGCCTCTACGGCTGTGCTCCCGGTTCTCCGGAGGGGTATGCCTTTTCGCATGCCGGACATCGTCACGCGGCCCTGGTTCAATTGGGGCCGGACGGTCCGCTGATTGAGCGCCGTCGGGTGAATCGCCGTCGCGTCGAGATCCTGACGATCGACCTCACCGAGATGTCGTCTCCAGGGGAGCTTGCGCAGGCCGTACGCGAGGGGGGACATCCCGACCTGCTTCGTCGCGTGGTATTGCGCGGCGTCCCCCGCTTCGCCTTCTCCCCCGAAACCTTGCACTCGGCCTGTGCAGCGGAGTTCTTTTATCTCGAGATCCGTGACATCAGCAGCCTGTTCGAAGGGGCCGCAGCACGCGAGCTGGCTGACCGGGGGACCAGTCTCGGGGAGTTCATGCGCCGAGCCGAAGCCCTGCTCGAAACCCTCCCTGCCGATGAAGGGAGGCTCGTCGAGGAGGCGGCCCGTTCCGTTCTTTCGGCCCGTGTGCTCCAGGGAGGGGAGGGATGAAGATCCGTGATCTGCGCCTCTCCGACTTTGCCCGCCTCGACTCCCGCCAGTTTACATTTCAGCCGGGGATCAACCTGCTCTGTGGTGGCAACAGCTCCGGCAAGAGCTCGCTGGTGCGCGCCCTGGGTGCCGCTCTCTCCGACCGCCTCCCCGACGGTTACCAGAATTCGGAAGGGAAGGCTCCTCCAGCGGTAGCGCTGCGCGTCGACACCCAATCCGGCGAGCAGCTCATTGAGCGAGTCTTTGTCCCGGATGAGGCAGCGTCGCCCGGGGCCCAGCCGTGGGGGAACCCGACCCTGGCAGCGGCGATGATCTGGGAGGATGGCGGACTGTTATCCCTCCCAGCCGAGTCCTTGCGCCTTCTGCTCCGGCAGCTGGCGCTCGTCGAAGATCAGGCCGACGCCCGGATTTTACCGCACCTGCAGGCCGAGTACCGTCGTCTTACGGCGAGAGATCCCTGGGGGGACGAGCGGCCCTCTTCCGGAGAACTTGAGCAGGTTCGTGAGCGGCTTGCCGAGATCGAACTGCACTGGGAAGATCGTCTCGCCGCGCTCAAGCAGCTCGGGGCGCTACGCGACGTGCTCCCCGATGCTGCTCCCGAAGCCTCCGTCGAAGCAGTGAGCACGGTCGTCGAAGAGCTGCCGAAAGAGTCCCTGCCGGAATCGTCAGAAGTCGATGTTCCAGGGGCGCACGTGCCTGTTGTCATCGATGGTGATGAATTCGATTGGGACACCGACGAGACGAATTCGACTCCCTCCGATCCGGCCAAGGTGCGCGAGCGCCTCTGGGCTGTGCAGAAAGAAGCGGCCGCGCTCCGTCATGAACTGGTCGCGGTGCCGTCGCTCTCTCCTCTGTTCCCCTCCGTCCTGACGGCACTCTTCGCCGTGCTCGGGATCGCTCTGGCGTCCTTTCACCGTGACCTGTGGCAGGCGGCGGCCCTGGCCTTCGCGGCGCTCTCACTCTGTACCTGGGGGGTTTTTGCCTACCTGGCCCGAAACAAGGGTGGTGAACTCGCTTCCCTGCGCGAGCGTCTCGGTCAGGCCGAACGTGAACGGGAGGCACTGCTGCAGGAGCTTGATCGCCTCGACGAGCAGCGCCGTTACGGTCCCCGGGACGACGCGGAGCCTCCCCGGCTCCATCCCGAGCAAACACAAGACGACACTCCCGAACCGGTGGAGGAAGGCTGTGAAGTCGACGCCGCCACGCCAGACAACCAGGTTGCCGCCGATATGCCACAGCCGGTCTCGGCCTGGCAGAGGCGTCGCCAGCTTCTCGCCCAAGTGAGTGACCTCCGCGCCCTCGAGATGGAAGGAGAGACGCTCCGCTACCGAGAGGAGAAGATCGTCACCCGCCTCAAGGTCCTGACCACGGCGATCGAGATGCTCCTGCAGGCCGAGGACCAGTTCAGTGGCGCACGCCGGACCGAACTCGGCGAGGCGATCAACCGCCACCTGTCGCATCTGGTCGCCGATCCTCCCGTGACGGTTTCGCTCGGCAGCAACTGGCAGCTTGAGTTGTTCTCGTCCGTCGAGGAGCGGGCCCTCGGACTGCGTGAACTGTCTCGCGGTGAGCGGACCCTGGTTTCTCTTGCCTTGCACTTGGCGCTGATCGAGCTGTGCGACGAAGGGGGAGGGCTGCCGCTGATCGCCGACGATCTGCTTGACGACCTGCAGCGCGAGTGGCGTGATGGGGTCATCAAGGGGCTTGAACGTTTTGCCGGTACGCATCAGCTGATTCTCTCCAGCCGCGACCCCGAACTCCAGACCCGCGCCTTGTCCCATGGCTGGAACGTCGTGTCGCTCGACCCCGGCGTGTCCGCGCCATCCACACGGAAAAAGCCGAAAGGGAGCCCAGAAAGGAGCGATGATGAGCAGCAACTGCATCTTCTGTAAGATTCTCGCCGGTGAGATCCCCGCCCAGATGGTGTACGAGGACGACCAGGTGGTGGCCTTCCGGGACATCGATCCCCAGGCCCCCCAGCACATGTTGATCATCCCGCGCAAACACATCCCCACCGCCTTGGACCTCGGGGCCGGGGACAATGCCCTGGTCGGGCATATCTACCAGGTCGCCAACCGTCTGGCCCGTGAACACGGTATCGCCGAGGACGGCTTCAGGCTGGTGACCAACTGCAACGCTGATGGTGGACAAGTTGTCTGGCACCTTCACGTCCACCTGCTGGGCGGTCGCCAGCTGAACTGGCCTCCGGGGTAGCCCCGGTTCGTGTTCCAAGCGATTCTCTACGCCCTCGCATGGTGCGCCTGGTGCCTGCTCCATTCGCTGCTGATCGCCGGGCCGCTCTCCCGCTTTCTGCATGTCCTGTGCGGGCGGGCCACACGCGTGGTCTACAACCTGTTTGCCCTCTTCAGCGTCGTGCCGTTGGTTTTCTGGGAACACTACGCAGGCTCGGTCACGATCTACACCTGGCCAGGGACGCTGCTCCCGCTGCGCCTGTTGCTGCTTGTCGCGGCAGCCTGGCTTCTGTTGGCCGGGGCCCGGGTTTTTCCGCTGCGGTCGTTCACGGGCTGGGCTCAGCTGAGCGGCGACGTCCCTGATGGTGAGACCGAGACACCGCTGGTGACCTCCGGGGTCCTTGCGCGGGTACGCCATCCCTGGTACAGCGCGGCACTGCTGTTGCTGTGGCTGCGCGATCAGCACCTGCTCAGTCTGGTCAGCAGCGTGGTGTTGAGCCTCTACCTGGTCGTCGGTGCGATGCTTGAAGAGAAGCGCCTGACGGAGCGTTACGGTGACGCCTATAGAGACTACCGGAGGCGGGTGCCGATGTTCATCCCGCGCATTTAACATCGCTATTGAGAAGCGCTTGTCACCCCCCAACATCTCTTTTAAGATATGTGGACGTAGCTACGCATCTCCATCCGACGCGGTTTAAGGGTTATGATCCAGTTCACTGAAGCCAAGATGCAGCGCATGGCCACCGAGATCCTCGAATTGCTGGTGACCCATTATGGCGGGGAGCTCAGCGAAGAGGCGCTCGACGATGGGATTGCCGCGGTCCATGCGGCCCTCGAGCGGGCTAGCATCTCTCACGAGGGGCAGTTTCGCAAATCGGGGGAGGCCTACTTCCACCACCCGCTGCGGGTTGCCCACCTTGCGGCTCGCTACTGGATGGACTTCTCCTCGGTGATCGCCGCGCTGATGCACGACGTGGTCGAGGACACCCCGGTGACCCTCGAGGAGGTACGCCAGGAGTTCGGCGACGAGGTCGCCGTTCTGGTCGATGGTCTCACCAAGGTCACCGATGACAACCTGAGCCGCTCGGCCCTGAAGGAAAAGACCTACCGCAAGCAGCTGCTGCTGGCGATCGAAGATGTCCGGGTGCTGTGCCTGAAGTTCTGGGACCGCATCGACAACCTTCAGACCATCGGCGCCCTCCCCGGGCACAAGCAGGCGCTGATCGCCGAAGAGACGCGCACGGTCTACGTGCCGCTGGCCCGCCACCTCGGCATGGGATACGTCGCCAGCGAAATGGAGGCGCTCTCGGTCGGGATCCTCTATCCCCGTCGCCAGGCGAGCTACCGAGCCGGTCTCGAGCACCTCAAGCTGGAGAGCGAAGGGTTTCTGAGGCGGGTCAAGGGGGAAATGCAGCGGGTCCTCGAGTCGAACAAGATCCCGGCGTTGCTGCGCGACCGCTGGCGCCCTTTCTCGATCGACGCGGCGCGCAATATGTCGCGCGGTCTGCAGGCCCTCTACACCCTCGAGATCCAGGTCGACCGGACCATGGATGCCTTCCAGACCCTCGGCGTGCTGCACAGCCTCTATAACCCGATCCCCGGCAAGCTGCGCGATCATCTCAACGTCCCGTCCCCGTTCGGCTACCAGGCGCTCAAGACCACGGTCCAGTCGGGGGAGTCGCGCTTGCGGGTCGAGATTACCACCCGCAAGTTCGCACGCTACAACGAGGCCGGCGTACTCGCCCCTGGCTTCGAGTTCCAGCGCGCCAACTTCCACGAGTTGATGAAGTCGCTCCTCGAAGGGGAATCGGCCCTCGACCCTGAACGGCTCAAGCTTGCCGCCGCCTCGATCCAGGTTTATACCCCGCAGGGGGATCGGCGCACCCTTCCGGAGGGGAGCAGCGTCCTCGATTTCGCCTTCGAAATCCATGAGGAACTCGGTCTGCATGCGCGGCGCGCGCGGATCAACGGTAACACCCGCCTGCTCAAGGCGCGCCTGATGGACGGCGACCAGGTCACCATCGAGCGCGACCCCGAGCCCCAGGTCCTCCCCAAGTGGCTCGAGTGGGCCATCACCCCCAAGGCGCGTAACGCCATTCGCCGCTACCTGCGCCAGAAGGTCCAGCAGTCCGGTGTGTCTGCGTAGGGCCTGGCTGGCCGCCGCGCTGCTCCTGCTCTCCCTGCTGACCCCTGACGTCACCCCGGCCTCCGAGGGGGTGATCTTCGTCTACCATCGCTTCGGAGAGGCGCGTCTCCCCTCGACCAATATCCCGATAGCCACCTTTGCCGCCCAGCTCGACTACCTGGCGCAGCACAAAATCCCGGTCCTGCCGCTCGGGGACGTCGTCCGGCGGCTGCGCAGCGGTGCGTCGCTCCCGGAGCGCTACGTGGTCCTGACGGTCGACGACGGATACTTGAGCTTCGCCAGCGGGGCGATGCCGCTGCTGCGTCGCTACGGCTACCCGGTGACCCTGTTCGTCAGCAGCGCCAGCGTCGGTGCGCGCGGGTATCTCGGCTGGGAAGAGTTGAAGCGGCTGCAGGAGGAGGGGGTGGAAATCGGCAACCACAGCCATCGCCACCCGCACCTGGTGAACCTCTGGCAGCAACAGGGCGTTGAGGGTGTTAGAGGGGAAATTCGGCGCTCTCAGGGGCTATTTAGGGAGAAGCTCGGCCGGGCGCCGCGCCTGCTGGCCTATCCGTTCGGGGAGACCGTCCCGGAGATTACGGCTGTGGTCGTGGAGGAGGGGTTCCTGGCCGCGGCGGTACAGCACTCGGGGGGCGTCTCCGAGCGTAGCGACCTGATGCGTCTGCCGCGTTTTGCCATGGGTGGTCCGTATGCCACGATTGATGGGTTTGTCGAGAAGAGCCGCATGGCGTCGTTGCCGGTCGACCCCCCCGCAGCCGGCAGCGACCTGCTCGGAGCTGTCAACCCGCCGCCGCTGATCCTGGCGTTGAGTCCGGAGAGCCCCGTGGAGGTTGCCGAACTCAACTGTTTTGTCGCCGGAGAGCGTGCCTGTCGTGTCGAGCCGCTCGCAGGGGAGGGGAGGCGTTTCCGGGTAGTCGCCGAGCACCCCCTCACCGGGCGCCGCAACCGCTATACCCTGACCGCCCGCGACCGCCAGGGGCGCTGGTACTGGCATTCCCACCTGTGGATCGATCCGAACTCCCCCGAATAGCTAGCGCAGGCGGGTATCGGCGAAGAGCGTGAAGCGGTTTTCGTGGATCATGCGCTCGATGTCGCGCACGTAGTCGTTCCCCCGTTCCGAATACGCCTTGATGCCGCGGACCAGGTCGGGCCCGCTCGGCTCCTGCCCTCCGGAGCGCAGCTGCTCGCGTAGGCGGCGCATCTCGCCGTAGGCACGGTGGGTGTTGAGGTTGTGCATGTAGGAGCGCAGCGAACCGGCGAGGTCGGGGAACAGGCGCACCTCGTGCGTGGCGCCTGGTTTCCTCGCCCTCGGGACGAGTCCCGCCCCTTTGATGAAGGTCCATTCCCCGAACAGGTTGTTCCCCTCGAGGGCGAAGCGGGAGGTTCCCCAGCCCGATTCGTTGGCTGCCTGGGCCAGGGCCAGCGAGACCGGCAGGGTGTCGACCCGCCGCAGCAGACGCTGGCGGTAACCCGAGTCGCCCGGGGCGGCGGGTCCGAGTCGGTAGCGTTTGGAGAGATCGTCGAGCCAGATTCGGTCGTAAGGGGAGATCCCCTCCTTGCGGTCGTACGCGGCGAAAAGCTGTTCAACCTGGGCCCTCTCGGTACGGATCTCCTCGTTCACCATCAGGACCATCGGCAGCAGGGTCAGAACGAACAGCCGTTTACGCTCGCGTTGACTGGGGATCAGGGTGAAATCGTCGGGGAGACGGGTGACCTGCAGGCGCGGTACACCGTGGTCGAGGGCTTCGAGGTCATACTCGAGTTGCTCGAAGTAGCCCTGCAGGTCGGCATAGCTCTGGGGATGAAGTGTCTCCGCTGGCGCGGGCATGACGCGTTCGCAGCCCGTTGGCACCAGCGCCAGCGGAGCGAGCAGAAGCAGGGTGAGGAATGTCCGAAGTACGATCGTCATCATACGTAAGAACGGGGACATTACTGTCCCCGTTCATTGTAGCAGGTTTGGCTGTTAAAGGTATTTAGCGCAGGATCGAGATCACCACGCGCCGGTTGGTCATGCGCCCCTCGGGAGTATCGTTGGGAGCGATCGGCTTGCTCTCGCCGTACCCTTTGGCGACGACCTGAGCGGGTCTGACGCCGAACTCTTTGACCAGAATCGAGCGGACGGACTCGGCACGTTGCTGGGAGAGGCGCAGGTTGTAGGACTCTGAACCGGTGCTGTCGGTATGTCCCTCGATGCGGACCTGGCTTTCGGGGTAGCGCTTCAGGAACTCGGCAGCCTTGGAAAGTTGCTGCTTCGACTGGGCGTCGACCGTGCTGGTGCCGGTCGCAAAGCGGATGTCGAGTGACAGGGCATCCTGAACCGTGTCGTCGGTGAGGGGGCAGCCGCTCGAGTCGACCTTGGTCCCGGTCGGAGTGTCGGGGCAGACGTCGCCGTTATCGCTGATGCCGTCGCGATCCGAATCGACGGGGATCGGACACCCGTGCATGTCGACCTGAGTACCGACTGGAGTGCCCGGGCAGCGGTCATGTTCGTCGTTGACCCCGTCGCTGTCCGCGTCGACCGCAGAGATCATCGGACAACCGGTCACGTCGACAGAGGTTCCGGCCGGGGTATCTGGGCACTTGTCGCGATGGTCGGCGACGCCGTCGCGGTCGCTGTCGGGAGGGCAGCCGTTGCGCAGCACCGTGACCCCTGCGGGGGTGCCGGGGCACTGGTCGTCAAGGTCGAGGATCCCGTCACCGTCGGAGTCAGCGGTGCAGCCCCGGCTGTCGACCCTGGCGCCGGCTGGGGAGCCGGGGCAGGCGTCGAGGGAATCGATCACGCCGTCCCGGTCGCTATCGACGCTGCGGGGTGCCGACGGGCCGCCCCCCATGTGAAAGGTCAGGCCGGCGCTGTACTGGAAATTTTCGATGCCGCCGCCAGTCTGGCTGTTCTCGAAGGTCAGGATGTGGCGGCCGTCGAGACGCAGGGCGGTCGAACGGTTGAGGAAGATCTGCACGCCGAGGCCGTAGTTGACCATGCCGTCGGTGTCGCCCGGGGTGTTGCCGTCGACATCCTCGAACGACATGATCCCGCCACCGGCGAGTAGGTGAAAGACCGCACGATCCTCGGGATTGAGATGGTAGAAGAGGTCGATGCGACCAATCCAGAGGTTGTAGTCGTTGTTGATGATTTTGGAGGAGGTCGGAACCTGCTGACCGGCAAGTTCGAGGGAGAAGCTGCGGGCAAGGTTATGGCCGACAGCGAGTGCGTAGTAGGG
>QKBP01000094.1 GCA_003246035.1 Desulfuromonadaceae bacterium
GACCCCTCCCGGCCGGCATTGCCGGTCAAGATGGCGAGGTTGGCCGCGGCGATCCCGAGTTCGCGGCTGTCCGCGGTGTAGGGGAGTCCGTAGGCCAGCAGGATGGCGCTCTTCTTGGCCGCGGCGAGCTTGCGGGCCACGGCACGGATGGCGTCGGCAGAAACCCCGGTCGCCTCGGCGATCTTCTCCGGAGTGGCACCGGCAAGGGCCGATTTCAGGGCTTCGAGGCCTTCAACGCCGTCAGTTGCGGCCAGGCCCTCGGTGAGCAGCACGTTGCAGATGGCGTTGATGACGTTGATTTCCATCCCCGGCGCAGCGAGCAGGGTCTGGGTATGCGGGAGCTTGGTCAGCTTGCCACGCTTGTCGGCGAGCACGATCAGCTCGGCGTCGTTGCGCCGGATCGCCTGGTTGACGACCATGCCGACTACGGGATGGGTCTCGTAGAAGTCGGAGCGAATCGCGAAGATCGTGTCGCACTCCTCGATCTGCGGGAAGGTCCCGGTCGAGGCCTGAACCCCGAGGGTCTCCTTGAGGCCTTCGGTGACCCCTTTGTAGCACTCGCCCCCCGAGTGATCGAGGTGCGGGGTCTGCAGGACGCTGCTGCTGAGGTTTTTAAGCTGGAAGAGCTCCTCGTTGGTCAGGCGAGCCCCGGAGATCACCCCGATACCGCGGGAGGCCCGTGCCTGCTCGAAGCCCTGCTTGACAGCGGCCAGCGCCTCGTCCCAATCGGCTTCGACCAGTTGTCCCCCCTTGCGAACCAGCGGCTTGGTCAGACGCTCGTCGCTGTTGACGTAGGAATACCCGAAACGTCCGCGGATGCAGAGGTTACCGTCGTTGACACCGGTCTGGTCGTTGAAGCGAATGGTCGCGACCTTGTTGTCCTTGACGCCGAGGGTCACGGTACAGCCATTGCCGCAGTAACCGCAGACCGAGTCGACTTCCTTGAGCTGCCAGGGACGGGCCTTAAACTTGAACGGACGAGGGAGAATCGCACCGACCGGGCACATCGAGACGCACTGGCCGCAGAACTCGCAGTTCAGACCACGATCGTAGGCGGTGGCGATCTTAGTCTCGAAGCCGCGGTTGATGAACGAGTAGGAACCGTAGCCGACCACCTCGTCACATACGCGGGCACACTTGCCGCAGAGTACGCAACGGTTCATGTTGCGCTCGATCAGCGGATTGATCTCGTCGGTCGGAAGGTCAAACTTCTCACCCTCGAAGCGGTTCTTCACCACTTCGTATTCGTAGGTCAGATTCTGGAGGTCGCATTCACCCCCCTTGTCGCAGACCGGGCACTCGACCACGTGGTTGACCAGCAGGAACTCGAGTACGGTCTTGCGCACCTTGCGGATCTCGTCCGACATGGTGGTGACCACCATCCCCTCGGTCACCGGGGTGGTGCAGGAAGGGATCAGGCGCCCTTTCATCTGCTCGACTTCCACCAGGCAGACGCGGCAGGCGCCGTACGGGAAGAGTTTCTTGGCGTAGCAGAGCACGGGGATGTAGACCCCGGCCTCCTTGGCCGCCTCATAAATGGTCGCGTTTTTGCTGACCGTCAGCTCTTTACCGTCAATCGTAAGAGTTACCATTATGACCTCGTATCGCAGCGCTCGTTGAAGCGGCTATTCAATCGCCATGAAGGGGCAGGCATCGTAGCAGGAGGTACACTCCGTGCACTTGTCCAGGTCAATCTTGGCCACCGTCCCTTTTTCCCACGCGATGGCATCGACCGGACAGGCTTTTACGCACAGGCCGCACTTCTTGCACTTGTCGTCCATGACGGTGAACTTGAGCAGCGGCTTGCAGGCGTGCGAGGGGCACTCCTTGTTCTTGATGTGGGCCTCGTACTCGTCGCGGAAATAACGGATGGTCGAGAGAACCGGGTTGGGAGCCGTCTGACCGAGACCGCAGAGCGAACTCTTCTTGATGTCGTAGGCCATGTCCTGCAGCAGTTCGATATCGCCCTCTTGACCCTTGCCCTGAGTAATGCGCTCCAAGATCTCGAGCATGATCTTCAGGCCGATCCGGCAGGGGATGCACTTGCCGCACGACTCGACGCGGGTGAAGTTGAGAAAGAAGCGCGCGATGTCGACCATGCAGGTGGTTTCGTCCATGACCACCAGACCACCGGAGCCCATCATCGCGCCGGCCTTGATCAGCG
This sequence comes from Desulfuromonadaceae bacterium, assembly GCA_003246035.1. The sequence continues at coordinate 2,165 of QKBP01000094.1, forward strand.
AATCGTAGTCGACCTGGGCGTCGATCGCCTCGCCGGGGAGACAGCCGCCCGAGGGGCCACCGGCCTGTACCGCCTTGAAGGGACGGTTTTTGAGGATCCCGCCGCAGACGTCGTAGATGACCTCGCGCATGGTGGTCCCGGCCGGGACCTCGACCAGACCAGTGTGCTTGACCTTGCCGGTCAGGGCGAAGATCTTGGTTCCCTTGGTCCCCTCGGTGCCGATCGAACTGTACCAGTCGGCGCCGTTATAGAAGATGTAGGAGACGTTGGCGAAGGTCTCGACGTTGTTGATATTGGTCGGCTTTCCCCACAGCCCGCGAACTGCCGGGAAGGGGGGGCGGGGGCGCGACATGCCGCGGTGACCTTCGATTGAGGCCATCAGGGCGGTCTCCTCGCCGCAGACGAAGGCGCCGGCGCCGGCCTTGATCCGCATGTTGAACTCGAAGCCGAGCCCCATGCAGTCCTTGCCGAGGATCCCTTTTTCGACGCAGGTGTCGATCGCCTTCTGCAGGCGCTTGATCGCCAACGGGTATTCGGCGCGGCAGTAGACGTAGCCGTTCCTGCAGCCGATCGCGTAGGCGGCGATCATCATCCCCTCGATGACGCCGTACGGGTCACCTTCGAGGATCGAGCGGTCCATGAACGCACCCGGGTCACCCTCGTCGGCGTTGCAGATCAGGTACTTGTCGTTACCCGGAGAGGCCGCACAGAAGGACCATTTGACGCCCGTCGGGAAGCCACCGCCCCCACGGCCGCGCAGTCCGGAGCGCTTGACCTCCTCGATGACATCGGCCGGCTTCATGGTCACGGCCTTCTTGATGCCGTCGAAGCCACGATGATCCATGAAGTCCTCGAGGCTGTCGGCGTTGACCGTACCGCAGCGCGAGAAGATAATGCGCTGCTGCTTCTCGAGGAACTTCTGGTAATAGGGGCCGGCCTTCTTCTTTTCGACGACCTCCCCCTTGAGGACGTGTTCCTCGACGATCTGGGGCACCAATTCCGGGGTAACGAAGTCGTACGTTACGGCTTCCTCACCGGGGCGCACCACGTCTACCAGCACGTCGTTGGCGCACAGCCCGCGGCAGCCCGTGCCGACGACTTCGCAGCGCTTGCCGACCTTGGCCTCGACGCCGTGCTTTTCGAATTCCGCCGAAAAGGCTTCGGCTACGGCCGCCGCACCCGATGCGAGGCCGCCGGTACCCTGGCAGATAAGAATCTTGATCTTGTCTTGGTTCGCGGTCATAGGATTTTATCCCCGCTGCTGGAAAGTGGCACTAGCTTCCGCTAGTCCATCGCCTTGTATTTTTCGATAACTTCGTCCATCTTCTGCACGGTCATCGAACCGTAGGTCGCGTCGTTGACCATGATGACCGGCGCCATGCCGCAGGCCCCGATGCAGGCCACGTACTCGGCCGTGAACTTGAGGTCCTCGGTGGTCTGGGCATGGGTGATCTTGAGCCGGTCCTCGAGGGTGTCGCCGATACGCCCCGCGCCCTTGACGTGGCAGGCCGTCCCCATGCAGATGCGGATGATGTACTTACCGCGCGGCTCCAGGTGGAACTGGGCGTAGAAGGTCAGCACTCCGAAGATCTGGCTGGCGTAGACGTTGAGGCGCTCGGCCACCAGGTGCACGGTCGGCTCCGGAATGTAGCCGTACTCTTCCTGAATCTCCTGCAGCACCGGCATCAGGGCACCCTTCATGTCGAGGTACTTGTCGATGACCTTGTTCGCCGCAGTCAGATCGATCTCTTCCTGTTGTACCTGCTCGGCTGTTTCGCTCATGGCATCTCTCTCCACAAATCCGAAGGGTCTTAGCGGTCGATTTCACCCAGAACGATGTCGAGGGTACCGATGATGGCAATAACGTCGGCCAGCAAGCGGTTCTCAACCATCTGGGGCAGCGCCTGCAGGTTGATGAATGAAGGCGGGCGGATCTTCATGCGGTACGGCTTGCTGCTGCCATCCGAGCAGAGGTAGTAGCCGAGCTCGCCCTTGGGCGCCTCGATCCCCTGGTAGATCTCGCCGGCCTCGGTTTCGAAGCCCTCGGTGATGATCTTGAACTGGTGGATCAGGCCCTCGATGGTGTTGACCACGTCCTGCTTGGGCGGGAGGCAGACCTTGGGCGCGTCGGCAAGGATCGGGCCAGGCTGGAGGCGGTCGATCGCCTGCAGGATGATCTTGGAAGCCTGGCGCATCTCCTCGAGGCGCATCTGGTAACGCTCGAAGGTGTCACCCTTCGTGCCGACCGCTACTTTGAACTCGTAAGTCTCGTAGCCGCAGTAGGGGTTGTCGCGGCGAAGGTCCCAGTCGACCCCGGAGGCCCGCAGAGCCGGGCCGCTCAGACCGATGTCGATCGCGTCTTCGGCGCTGATGGTACCGACGTCCATGGTACGCTTCTGCCAGATCTTGTTACCGGTCAGCAGCCCCTCGTAGGTTTCGATGTGCTTGGGCATTGCCTGGGCAACCTTGCGGATGTCCTCGATCACGCCGTCCGGCAGGTCGGCCGAGAGGCCGCCGACACGGAAGTAGTTGGAGGTCATGCGCGCACCGGAGATCTTCTCGTAAATGTCCATGATCTCTTCGCGCTCACGGAATGCATAGAGGAAGACCGTCATGGCGCCGATGTCGAGGGCGTGGGTCGCCAGCCAGACCAGGTGGCTCTTGAGACGGGTCAGCTCGGCGAGCATGACGCGAATGGTCTGGGCGCGCTCGGGGATCTTGTCGGTCAGCCCGAGAAGCTTCTCAACCGCCAGCACGTAACCCAGGTTGTTGCTCATCGGAGCAAGGTAGTCGAGGCGGTCGGTGAGCGGAATCACCTGGTGGTAGGTGCGGTGTTCGGAGAGTTTTTCCACCCCGCGATGCAGGAACCCGATGTGGGGGGTGGCTTTCTTGACGACTTCGCCATCCAGCTCAAGGATCAGCTGCAGAACCCCGTGGGTGGAGGGGTGCTGCGGACCCATGTTGACGGTCATGATCTCGGTCGTTGCCATTGCATTCCTCGTTGTATGGAAAAAGTTATGATTCGATTTGCCTGAAAATCAGCTGACGCGACCCTGGTAGGGTTCACGATCCGGCCCCTGAACAGGGTAATCCTTGCGCAGGGGATGGCCCTCCCAGTCGGCCGGCATCAGGATGCGGCGCAGATCGGGGTGGTTGTTGAAGGAGATCCCCATCAGGTCCCAGACTTCACGCTCCATCCAGTTGGCGGTGGACCACACGCCGGAAACCGTGTCGACCTGAGCGGCCGCCTCTTCCACCGGCGCCTTGACGCGCAGGCGTTCCTTGGTGGCGATGTTGTAGAGGTTGTAGACCACCATGAAACGCGGCGCCTGGCCGAGATAGTCCACACCACAGATGTCACACAGGAAATTGAACCCCTGCTCCTGCTTCAGGAAGGTGCAGACGGCAACGATGTCCTCTTTCTTGACCGTCACGGTCGTCTCGCCGCGGAACTCGACCACGTCGAGCACCGAGTCGGCGAACTTGCCCTTCAGCTTGGCTACCACAGCGTTCTCAGACATATCTAAATACCCCGCTTAAAATTTGGATTAACTAGACGCCCTGAACAACGTCGCCGACGCCGATGGCGGCACCGAAGCTGTTGCGCTCGGCCATGATCTTCTCCTGCAGCTTCTGCAGACCGTAGAGAAGACCTTCGGGACGCGGCGGACATCCGGGGATGTACACGTCGACCGGGAGGTGGTTGTCGATACCCTGAACCACGCTGTAGGTATCGAACACCCCGCCGGAACAGGCACAGGCACCCATGGCGATGACATACTTCGGCTCGGGCATCTGCTCATAGACGGTCTGGATGACCGGCAGCATCTTCTTGGTCACCGTCCCGGCGATGATGATCACGTCGGCCTGACGCGGCGAGGCACGGAACAGGATCCCCATACGGTCAAGGTCGAAGCGCGCCGCACCGGCCGCCATCATCTCGATAGCGCAGCAGGCCAGACCAAACGTCATCGGCCACAGGGAGCGGGATCTCGACCAGTTAACCAGCTTGTCGAGACTCGTGGTTATGACATTGTTTCCCAGCGTTGCCTCTACTCCCATTCCAGTGCTCCTTTTTTCCAGACGTAGATATAACCGACCAGCAGGATCGCGATGAAGACGCCCATTTCGACGAATCCGAACATCCCCAGGCGCTTGAACATGACCGCCCAGGGATAGAGGAAGACGGCCTCGATATCGAAGACGATAAAGAGCATCGCGATCAGGTAGAACTTGATGGAAAAGCGCTCGCGGGCGGTGCCGACAAGGGGCATGCCGCACTCGTAGGGGGCGAGCTTGACCGCAGTGGGCTTGCTGACGCCGATAACCCCTGAGGCCACGACCGAGCCGATGGCGAAGGCCACGGCGATCCCGATGAGCAGCATAATCGGCAGGTAACTTTCAAGCATGAACCGACTCCTTGGCGAAAGGAATTAAATGCACGGTTTCGTGCGGACACACGAAGCCGTTTACGCTATACAGCAGCGAGAAATTAGAATAATCGCGGGACTATGTCAAGGAAAAAATACAGTATACAGTATGCAGTGGAGAGGCCTTGAAACGCCCATTTTTCGGGGTTTTTTCAGATAAACTCGGTCAGCAATTACCCAGCGTTTCAAGGACGGGGAGGGCGCATGATTTGGCGTATTTTAATGAACAGTCGAAAAGAGTTAGTGGCCCAGCGACGCACCTCTTTCGACGCGGTTCATCACGGCCAGCAGCAGCCCGAGGGCGATGAAGGCCCCCGGTGGCAAAATCATCAGCAGCAGCGGCTGGTAACCACCACCGAAGACGCTGACTCCGAGCAGCGAACCTGCACCGAAGAGTTCACGCACGGCGCCGAGGATGAACAGGGCCAGAGTAAAACCGAGCCCCATACCGAGCCCGTCGGCCAGCGACATCCGCAGTCCGTTGCGCGAGGCGAAAGCCTCGGCGCGCCCGAGAATCAGGCAGTTGACCACGATCAGCGGAATGAAGATCCCCAGCGATTTGTACAGACTGTAGAAGTAAGCCTCCATAAACAGCTGTACCACGGTCACGAAGGACGCAATGATCACGATAAAGGCCGGGATACGCACCCGGGGCGGGATCAGGCGGCGCAGCAATGAAACCACCAGGTTGGAGCAGACCAGCACGAACGTGGTGGCCAGACCCATCCCGAGCCCGTCACCGGCACTCGAAGTCACCGCCAGCACCGGGCACATCCCCAGGACCAGCTTGAACACGGCGTTTTCGCGCCAGATCCCCCGGCTGAGCTCCTGCCAGAATTTCATGGTGACGACTCCGAAGTCAGTAGGGTCACACGGTTGTCGCGGTAGAACTCGAGGCCTCCCCGTACGGCACCGACGACCGCGCGCGGCGAGATGGTCGCACCGGTCAGCTGGTCGAACTCCCCACCGTCCTTGCGCACCCGCCAGTCGGCATTCTCGAGGTTGCGTCCCTGGAACTGGTCTTTGAAGGCCGGGGTGGTGATTTTGTCTCCGAGTCCCGGGGTCTCGCTGTGGGTGAGGATCTCGATCCCCTGCACGGTTCCGTCGGGGAGAACCCCGAGCATCACGTCGATGTTGCCGCTGTAACCGTCCGGGGCGGACAGCTTGAAGGCCAGACCGGTCAGGTCACCCCCCTTTCGTCCGCGGTAGACGACCCGGCGCAGCTCGCGACCGCGCTTGTCCGTCCCGATCACGAGTTCCACGCGGTCGCGATCGGGCTGGTTGTCGAACTCCGGCAGGACCGACCCAAGAGCGCGCAGCATCTCGAGGCGCCGCTGTTCGGCGATCGGGGCCCGGGTGACCTGCTCGACAAGCGAGAGGATCAGGCCGGCCCCTGCGGTAATCAGGGTCAGGGTCAGGACCAGTCGCGGCAGCGCGTTCATGCCCTCCCCCCTTGGTAGCCGAACACCCGCGGCCGGGTGAGTCGATCAATCAGCGGCGTTGCCGCGTTCATCAGCAGGATGGCGAATGAAACCCCTTCGGGGTAACCGCCGAAAAGCCGGATCAGGATCGTCAGCACCCCGCAGCCGCAACCGAAGATCAGCATCCCCCGCGGCGTCACCGGCGACGTGACCATATCGGTGGCCATGAAGAACGCTCCCAGCAGCATCCCGCCGGTGAGCAGGTGGAACAGCGGGTCGGGGTAGCGACTCCCGTCGGCCAGCCAGAAGAGCCCGGACATCAAGACCGCCGAACCGAGAAAGGCGCCGGGAATATGCCAGGTGATCACACGACGCCAGAACAAGTAGCCGGCCCCAAGCAGTAGAGCCAGCGCCGATACCTCTCCGACACTTCCGGACATGGTCCCGAAGAAGTAGCCGGGGTACCCTGCCTGCAGGGCCTCGGGGAGCTTGCCGGTCAGCATCACCGCGGTTTTCATCTCCCCCAGGGGGGTCGCCGCCGTCACCCCGTCGACCTTGAAGAACAGCTGGCCGGGCGCGCTCCAGCGGGTCATCTGGACCGGAAAGGAGATCAGCAGCACCACGCGGGCCACCAGGGCCGGGTTAAACGGATTGTGCCCCAAGCCGCCGTAGACCTGCTTGCCGATCAGGATGGCAATCACCGCACCGAGCAGCACCATCCACCATGGAGCCGCGGGAGGGAGGTTGAGCGCCAGCAGCACTCCGGTCACCGCGGCGCTGTTGTCACGCAGCGACAGCGGTTTTCCCATCACCCGCTGACAGACGGCTTCGCAGGCCAGGCAGCCGCCGACCGCCACGACCAGCAGCACCAGCGCCGACCGCCCGAAGAGCATCACGGACATGAGCGAAGCCGGCGCCAGGGCAATCAGCACGTCGAGCATGATCCGCTCGGTGGACGCCCCGGAATGGGCATGGGGTGACGATGAAAGGTAGGGGATTCTTTCCACGTCAGGCTTTCCTTCGTTTCGCGATGACGGCCGCCTTGGCGGTCCGGATCGACTGAACCAGCGGTATAGCCGCCGGGCAATCGTAGGAACAGCAGCCACATTCGATGCAGTCGAGCGCCCCGAGCTCCTCGGCCTGGTCGATGAGCTCCAGGCGGGCGCAGGCAGCGATCGTGGTGGGGAGCAGATGGGCCGGGCAGTGCTGCACGCAGCGGGCACAGCGGATGCAGGCACTTTCAGGGCGCACGTAGACGTCTTCCTCGCGCAGCACCAGGACCCCCGAAGTGCCGCGGGTGGCCGGCACATCGAGGTTCAGCAGCGCCATCCCCATCATCGGCCCTCCCATGATCAGCTTGCCGGGGTCTTCGACCATCCCGCCGCAGAACTCGACCAGGTGCGCCAAGGGGGTGCCGATACGCACCCGCAGGTTCTTCGGCTGACGCACGCCGGGCCCGGTAACGGTCGTGATCCGCTCGATCAGGGGGAGTCCATGTTTGACCGCCTGGTGCAGTGCGGCCACGGTGCCGACATTCTGCACCACCACCCCCACATCCATCGGCAGCCCCCCGGATGGAACCTCGCGACCCAGGATCGCCTTGATCAGCTGCTTCTCGGCGCCCTGGGGGTATTTGACCTGCAGGGGAACCACCTCGAGACGCGAATCGCGGCAGGCCCGCCGCATCGCCTCGATGGCATCCGGCTTGTTGTTCTCGATCCCGACGAACAGCTGTCGAACACCGAGCAGATTGGCCACCTCTTCGGCGCCCACCACAATTCGCTCGGGGACTTCGAGCATCAGGCGATGGTCGGCGGTCAGGTACGGCTCGCATTCGACCCCGTTGAGGATCAGGGTGTCGATGGGGCGGTCCTCGGGTGGCATCAGCTTGACGTGCGCCGGAAAGGTCGCCCCGCCCATGCCGACCACGCCGGCGCTGCGGATACGCTCGAGGGTCTCCTCCCGGCTGAGGGTGGCCGGGGAGAGTTCGGGGAGGATATCCCCCCAGCGGTCTTCCCCGTCCGGACGCAGGATCGCCGCGGGGAGGTCACGCCCGCTCGGGTGAGGGCGCGACTCGATGGCCACGACCTCCCCCGAGGTCGACGCATGCACCGGCACCGAGACGAACCCCTTGGCTCGGCCGAGCACGTCTCCCTTGCCGACCCGGGCTCCCGGCTCGACACACGGCTCGGCCGGAGCGCCGATATGCTGGGAGAAATGGATCACCAATTCCTCCGGCAGCGGGCACTCCTCGATCGGCAGGTGCGCACTCCAGTGCTTGTTGTCCGGCGGATGAACCCCGCCCGGGAATGTCTTCAGAGCCATAACAGCGAATCCTGACCAGGGGTCCTACGCGACCGCACTGGCCTTTTCCTTCGGCAGCGCCTCTTCATGGGGGACCGTTGCGGAGTAATCGACGATGCAGTGGGTCGGGCAGCGGGGAAGGGCGTCCGCAGCCTGTTCATCGTGCTCGTACAGAACCCGCGCCAGGTTCTCCTCGATGGTGTAGGCTTCCGGCACGGTCTTCTGGCAGATGCGGCAGGCGATACACCCGACCTTGCAGTTCTTGCGCACCACCGCCCCCTTGTCGTGACTGTTACACAACACGTGGACGGTGGACGACTTCGGAGTCATGGCGATCACGTTGCGCGGACAGACGGGCACGCACTTGCGACAACCGGTGCACTTGTCGCGGTCGATGACCGCCAGGCCGTCGGGGGTCATTGAAATCGCCGCGAACGGGCAGGCTCGCTCGCAGCTCCCGAGGCCGAGGCAACCGCCGGCGCAGAGCTTCGGTCCGTCGGCAACCTTCTGTGCGGCGTTGCAGTCCGTCAGGCCGAGATAACGGTACTTGAACTTGGCCAGTCGGTTGTCCCCCTGGCAGAGAACCACGGCGAGCTCGGGGTCTTGCACCTTGGCTTCGACCCCCATGATGTGCGCAATCTTGACCACCGCCTCGGTACCGCTGGCGGGGCACAGGTGCGGCTCGACCTCGCCGGCCACCACGGCTCGGGCGAACGCCCCGCAGCCAGGATACCCACACGCACCGCAGTTGGCTCCGGACAGGACATCCAGGATCGCCTCTTCGCGCGGATCGACCGTCACGGCGAACTTCCGCGCCGCAAACCCGAGTGCCAAGGCCGCACACAAGCCGATCCCGGCCAGGCTCAGAACGGCGGCTATCATCGCCATACCTTCGGACATCATCGCGTACTACCTACCCTTTGACCAGGCCCGCAAAGCCCATAAACGCCAGCGACAGCAGACCGGCCGTGACCAGCGCGATCGCGGTGCCGCGGAACGCCCCGGGGACGGGAGCCAGGTCGATGCGCTCGCGCAGACCGGCAAACAGGACCATGGCGAGGGTGAACCCGATGGCCGCTCCCATCGCAAAGACGATGCTTTCGACAAACGTGTATTCCTTCTGGATGTTCAGGACCGCCAGGCCGAGAACGGCGCAGTTGGTGGTAATCAGCGGCAGGAAGATCCCCAGCGACTGGTAGAGCACCGGGGAGGTCTTTTGGATGATCATCTCGACCAGCTGCACCAGCGAGGCGATCACCAGAATGAACGCGATCGTCTGCAGGTATTCCAGGCCGAAGGGAATCAGCACGAGGTATTGAATGAACCAGGTCACCACCGCGGCGATGGTCATGACGAACGTCACCGCCATCCCCATGCCGAGAGCTGTATCGACCTTCTTGGAGACCCCCAGAAAGGGGCAGATACCGAGGAAGCGGGCGAGGACGAAGTTGTTGACGAATACCGCGCTCGCCATTATCAGGAGCAGATCTGTCATAGATACTGTACCGAATCGCCTTGCGTAAAATGGTCAGACCAATTTTTATAAACCACTTTACCCGCCCGTGTCAAACACTTCCCCGCCTTGACTAATCCCGCGGGGCTATGCTAATTCAGGCCCGATCTTGCGAGGCTTTTCGCCCGCGACACTGAACCCATAACAGAGGGGCCATGACACCATGAATCACCAGAATTCGGATAGCCTTTTCGCCCGTGCACAGAAATTCATCCCCGGGGGCGTCAACAGCCCGGTCAGAGCCTTCAAGTCGGTCGGCTGCAATCCACTGTTTATTACCCGCGCCGAGGGATCGAAAATCTTTGATGCAGACGGTCAGGGCTATATCGATTACGTCGGCTCCTGGGGACCGATGATTCTCGGCCACTGCCACCCGAAGATCGTCGAGGCGATTCAGGAAGCCGCTCGCGACGGCGCCTCGTACGGCGCTCCGACTGAAAAGGAGATCGTCCTGGCGGAGATGGTCTGCGAGGCCTACCCGAACATCGAAATGGTGCGCATGGTCTCCTCGGGGACCGAGGCCACCATGAGTGCCATCCGCCTGGCCCGAGGCTACACCGGTCGCGACAAGATCCTCAAGTTCGACGGCTGTTACCACGGCCATGCCGACTCGTTGCTGGTCAAGGCCGGCTCCGGGGCGGCGACCTTCGGGGTCCCGACTTCGCCGGGCGTCCCCGAGGACTTCGCCAAGCATACCCTGACCGCTACCTACAACGACCTCGACGAGGTCAAACAGATGGCGGCCGCCAACAAGGGTGAGATCGCCTGCATCATCCTCGAGCCGATCGCCGGCAATATGGGCTGCGTTGCGCCCAAGCCGGGCTTCCTCGAGGGGCTGCGCGCGCTCTGCGACGCCGAGGGGATCATACTGATCATCGACGAGGTCATGACCGGCTTCCGCGTCGCCTACGGCGGCGCCCAGGAGCGCTTCGGCGTACGTGGCGATCTGGTCTGTCTCGGCAAGATCATCGGCGGCGGCCTGCCGGTAGGCGCCTTCGGCGGCAAGCGTGAGATCATGGAGAAACTCTCGCCGGTCGGCGGCGTCTACCAGGCCGGCACCCTCTCCGGCAACCCCCTGGCCATGAGCGCAGGGATCGCCACGCTCTCCCTGCTCAAGGAAGAGGGCTTCTACGACATCATCGAGGAGAAGAGCGCCTACCTCTGCAAGGGGCTCGCCGAAGAGGCGAAGGCGGCCGGCGTGCCGACCTCGCTGCAGCGGGTCGGCGGGATGTTCTGCACCTACTTCCAGGCGAAGGAGGTGTTCAACTTCGCCGACGTCGCGTCGGAGACTCCGGCGATCTTCGCTACCTTCTTCCGCGCTATGCTCGAAGAGGGGATCAACCTTGCCCCCAGCCAGTACGAAGCCGGTTTCATGAGCGCTGCACACTCCACCGCGGATCTCGACGCCACCATCGCGGCCGCCCGCAAGGCATTCCGGGCCCTTTAGCCGGACGACCGACTCCCTGCCGACACAAGCCCGGACCGCTCACGGTCCGGGCTTTTTAGTGCCGAGCCCACGGCTCGGTAATGGGATTGACTCCCCTTTCTCTTTTGCCTATCTTCAGCGCAGGGCACCTCGCCCTGCATCTCCAATTAAAGAGTCGTACATGACCAACTTCCCGGGGCGCATACTGCTGGTCGACAGCAACACAATGCTGCTCAACCTGCAGAAAAACTATTTCTCTCGACAGCGCATCAACGTCGCCAGCGCCCAGTCCGCCGCCGAAGCCCTCAAGCTTCTGCCGGCCCTCCAGCCTCAAGTCGTGATTCTCGCCTACGAACTGAAGGATCGCGACGGAGCCGCGTGCTGCCAGGAGATCAAACGACACCCCCAGTTTCACACTACCCCGGTCCTGCTGCTGGCCCCGAATGACCAGCAAGCCATCGACCGCTGCTGGGAATCGGGCTGCGACGGTGTGCTGGTGCGCCCCCTGCATCGTCGGGAGCTTGCCCACGTCACCCAGAATTTCATCAACCTCTCCCTGCGCGCCGCACCACGTATCGACACCCGTGTCTTGGTCCGTTTCGGCTCCAACGGCGACCTCGACCGTCACGACTTTACCGTCAACCTGAGCTCCGGGGGGCTCTACCTAGCCACCAGCCAGGAGTTTACCTCCGGCGATGAGCTCAAGCTTGAATTCCTGCTTCCGGATTGCGAAGAACCTCTTCTCTGCTGCGGCCGGATCGCCTGGATCAACCAGGGCGAGAAACGACGTCGAAAAGATCTCGACGACGGCGTCGGCATCGAATTCATCGCGCTTGCCAAGGAAAAACGCCTCGCCCTTCAAAAGTTTGTCTTGAAATCCTTACGATCCGGGCACAGCTGACGATTGATCAGAAACTCCCATTTCCTAATGAATGATGTATGATGTAATTGGCTGAGAAAGGAGGCTCTATGGCCCTGTTTGTCTCCCTGTTGTGTGTCATCGCTGGAATCTGGCTACTCCTGCAGTTTGCCCCCCAGGTCTATCTCTCGGTGCTGATCGAAGATGCCGATCACGTCCGTGGCTACCTGAAGGTCTCCGTGACCCTGCAGAATACCTCGCGAGCCCGCATCGGCAAACATACCGTCCTGCTCCAGGGGCTGGCCTACGGCACCGAAAAGGCCCTGCTCCTGCCGGAGAACGTTCCGTTCAGAACCTCCTCGGTGCGCTCCGGGGAAGAGCCCCTCGAATGGCACGAACCGCGTGAGATCTTCAAGGACCTCGCCTACCTCTTTCCCGGCGAGTCCGTGACCAGTGATTGCCTGGTTCCTCTCCCCGAGAAGGCGGCACTGGTTCATGTCGGCGTACAGTTTAATGCCAGCCAGGGACCCGTCGAAGCCCTCATCAGCCGCTTCTTCGCCCTCAACCACAGCTGGGAGTCCGCCGCCATATTCCTGGCCGACGAGAGCGCCTGACGTCCCATGACTCAGCTCACCGTCGTTCTTGTCGAGCCGCAGGTTCCGGCAAACATCGGCATGGTCTGCCGGGCCATGGCCAACTTCGACATCAACTCGCTGCGCCTCGTCAACCCCTGCAACCATCTCGACCCGCTCGCCTACCGTCTGGCCGTCGGAGCCATCCCCCTGCTGGAGAGCTGTGAAGTCTACTCCTCACTCGAGGCCGCGCTGGCGGACCAGCACAGCAGCCTCGCCGCCACCCGCCGCAGCGGTCGTTTCCGGGGAGAACTGCAGCCGCTCTCCGAGTTTGCTGTACACCAGGCGCCACGTTATGCCGGGCAGCGCCTCGCCCTGGTCTTCGGCCGGGAAGACTCCGGGCTGACCCTCGACGAGGTCGCCCTGTGCCAGCATGCGGTCACCGTCACGACGTCGGTTCAGCAGGGTTCCCTCAACCTGGCCCAGGCCGTCCTGCTTTTTCTCTACGAATTGACCCGTCAGCCCGCTGAGACTCCCTTGCCCAAGGCCCGCCCGACTCACGCCGACAACGAGCAGCTTTGTACCCTGGTTTCGGAGCTCCTCGACCGAATCGGCTTCCTCAACCCTCAGCGCCCCGACGCGGTGCTCCACCCCCTGCGCCGCCTGCTGACTCGAGCCGATCCCGACCGCGACGAGCTCAACCTGCTGCGCGGCATGTTCAGCCAGCTGGCAGCCAGCGCGAACGCCTGGCCCGGAAAGCGGCGGGGCAGCACCGACTGAGGGGCACGGAGAAGCCCGATATCAGAACAACAGACTACCGCCCGCGAAAGTCCGACACCCCTCCCTGGCGCCCTGCCGAGGAGCGCAAAAAGCCGGTTGACACGACATGGGCCCTATGCTAAGTATTCACGGCTGAAAATGTGTATGCTGTATACACAAAAGTGGGATGGATGAGCGAGGAACGACGGCAACTCTTCAAAACCCTCGGCTTCCTCTCCAGTGTCGGTATCTCGATGGTCGTCTCAACCTTTATCGGGTTGGCCATGGGCTACTACCTGGACAGGTGGCTCGACACCTCTCCCTGGCTGACCCTGATTTTTCTGGTGCTGGGGATCATCTCGGGTTTCCGCAACATCTTCATCCTGACCAAGAGAGAGCTGATAAGACAGCAGCGTGAGTCGGAGGACAATGACCAAGGATGATCGGTTGCTCAAGGAGCTTTCCCGGCGCAACTGGATCGTTCTCGGCGTCTTGACCCTGGTCAGCCTGCTCTGGCGGTCGCTCCCCATCACCCAGGGGGTCGTGGCTGGTGGCCTGCTGGCAATTATCGCCTACCGCTGGCTTCAGAACTCGCTGACCAAGGTGATCAGCAACCCCCACCGCGGTGCGGCAACAGGCTTTAAGTTCGCCTACTTCCTGCGCCTTGGATTTATCGCAGCCGCCCTCTACCTCTTGATTGCGGTAGCCAGGCTGCATCCGGTCGCCTTGGCTGTGGGACTCTCTGTGGTGGTAGTGAACATACTTTGGACGACATTCAGACGCATGATCTGATTTAAGGGAGAACGCACAAGATGACTCATCCTTTTTTATTCTTTCAGTGGCTGGCCGACAAACTTCACTTCGCTGAGGTGTTCGGCTTTCACCATGCCGAGAAGATCAATCACGTCACCTACACCTGGTTCGTGATGCTGATCCTGGTGGTTCTGGCGTTCCTCGCCGCCCGCTCGATCAAGACCATTCCCGGTGGATTGCAGAACCTGATGGAGGTTATCGTAACCGGCATCGAGGGTCTGATTGTCGAGACCATGGGCGAAGAAGGGAAGAAGTACTTCCCGCTGATCGCCACTATCGCCCTGTTCATCCTGGTCTCCAACCTGATCGCCCTGGTCCCCGGCTTCTTCCCGCCGACCGCCAACCTGAACACCAACCTGGCCCTGGCTCTGGTGGTGTTCGCCATGACCCACATCATCGGCTTCAAGAAGCACGGCATCGCCTACCTCAAGCACTTTATGGGCCCGGTCCTGGCGCTGGCCCCGTTGATCTTCGTGATTGAGATCATCGGGCACCTGGCCCGTCCGATCTCATTGACCCTGCGTCTTTTTGGCAATATGTACGGCCACGAAATCGTGCTGATGATCTTCCTTGCCCTGGTGCCGTTCCTGCTCCCGGTGCCGATGATGGTTATGGGCGTGCTGGTCGCTTTTATCCAGACTTTCGTCTTTACTCTGCTGGCCATGATCTACATCGCCGGCGCCCTCGAAGAAGCACACTGATCCCTTACGGGTTCGGTATAAAGTCCTAACTATTTAGGAACAAAACAACACACGAAGGAGAAGTAACATGGAACAGTTTTTCGCTTGGTGCATGATCGCTGCAGGTTTCGGTATGGCTATCGGTTCGTTCGGTACCGGTCTCGGCCAGGGTCTGGCTATCAAGAGCGCGGTTGAAGGCGTGGCCCGCAACCCCGGCGCTTCGGGCAAGATCCTCACCACCATGATGATCGGTCTGGCGATGATCGAGTCCCTCGCCATCTACGTTTTCGTTGTGGCGATGATCATCCTCTTCGCCAACCCCTTCGCAGCCAACTTTGTGCACTAAATCCAAGCACAACAGCATGGACCTGAAAAGCGGCGAGCCACGGCTCGCCGCTTTTTTATATTCTTGACAATTTTTCGGTGACATTCTATTTATTAGAAAATCTTAGCCAACTCTAATACTTCTGTATAATTGAATAATCCAATTACGGAAAGAACGTACCCCTTTGGCAAGCCAACGACTCGAAAACCTGAGGTACATTTTCGACTGTGTTCCTGACGGCGTTGTCTCCGTCGACAACCAGATGCAGATCACCTATATCAACCGCGCCATGGAGGAACTGTTTGGCCTCCGCACGGCAGAGGTCATCGGCAAACCGTGTCGTGATGTGATCCGATGCGACGACTGCGCCCAGATTTGCCCCGTTCTGGAGGCGATTCAGTCCGGAAGACCGATCGTTCATCGCGAGATAGATCTGCACCTTCCGAACAGCCAACCCATCTCGGTCTCCGCAACGGCCAGCGCCCTTATCGACCCCGAAGGCACTGTCTGCGGCGGCGTCATCACCGTTCGCGACCTCAGTCAACGTGCCCTGCAACGCCGCAAGCTGTCCGAGCAGTATTCATTCTGTGGCATCGTCAGCCGCAACGAAGCCATGCAGCAGCTCTTTGAAATCCTCCCCGACATCGCCGCCAGCGACGCAACGGTGCTCTTTTACGGCGAGAGCGGTTCGGGAAAGGAGCTGTTCGCCAAGGCCATTCATGACCTCAGCCCGCGCCGGAAGGGCCCGTTGGTGACTATCAACTGCGGAGCCTTACCGGAACCGTTGCTCGAAGCAGAGATCTTCGGAGCGCGCAAGGGATCGTATACCGGCGCCTTCGAGAACCGCCCGGGACGCCTGGAACTGGCATCCGGCGGCACCCTCGTGCTCGACGAGATCGGCGATCTGCCGCTGCCGTTACAGGTCAAGCTTCTGCGGGTGCTCGAAAGTCACGAATACCAGCCTTTGGGCGCCAGTCAGCCCGAGAAGGCCGATGTGCGATTTGTCGCGTCGACCCATCGCAATCTGGAGCGCATGGTTGAGGAGGGGAGTTTCCGTCGCGACCTTTATTTCCGTCTGAACGTGGTGACCATCGAAATCCCCCCCTTGCGGGAGAGACGAGAGGACATCCCGCTGCTCATCGACCTCTTCATGGATCGCTGCAACCAGGATTTCAACAAGAAGATTCAGGGAGTGGCTCCCGAGGTCTGTCGCATGTTCATGGCACACGATTATCCCGGGAACGTCAGAGAGTTGTTACATCTGGTCGAGCAGAGCGTCATTCTCTGCAGAGGGCATGAAATAACGCTCGAGACCCTCCCGCCTGCCTTTCGCGAGGCGAATGCCCACAAGGGTCATGCCGCTTATCAACGGACCAAGATTCCCAGCCGTGAGATGCTGATCGAGATCCTCCAGCGCCACAAATGGCACCGCAACGACGCGGCGGACGAACTCGGCGTCGACCGCACGACTCTGTGGCGCTGGATGAATCGACTCGGGGTCAGCGAGCGGCACATTCAGCACTGATCCCATCAACCCGCCTCTACCGGCCTCGGCAGACGATAGCGGATACGCATCAGAGCCGGGCCTAGCCGCTTGCGCAGCCACAACAGCAGCCAGCCGAGCGGGGTTCCCCTCAGGTGCATCTCGTCCAGCAGGATCGCCCGCTCCGAACGGGCGTGCTTGTCCTGGGGATTCTCCTTCAGAACGGCATCGAAGATCTCCAGCGCCTCCTTCTCGAATCCGAGTCGCGACAGCGAGACCGCCTTGTTGCGCAGTGCGTGGTGTTGCCCCGGATCCAGCGCGAGGATCGCCTCGAAGCTCTCGAGGGCCAGGTCGTCGTAACCCATCTTGGCCAGCGAAACACCCTTCTGGCCCAGGGCCTGAAGGTTTTTCGGTTCGAGTTCCAGCACCCGGTCGAGCATCTCCACGGCCTGCTTCGGTTTCCCGGCCATCGACAGCAAAACCGCACAGTTGCCCAGAATAAACGGTACGCGGGTCATCGCCTCGGCCGCTAGGACCTGGAGACGGGCCCCCTTGCGGACATTCCCCGTCAGGGCCGCGAATTCTCCTGCGAAAAAGTTTGCAAGACCCGCAGCCTCCTCGGCACGGGCATCCCTTTCTACTCGACCGGACAGATCGATGGCATTTGCGATCTCACCCTCTTCACACAGGCGGTTGATTTCGTCGAGCTGTTCCCGGTAGTAGTCGATTCGCGCGTCCATAGCCTTCTCCCCACCGCGATGAATTAATCCAAGCTCATCATAGGGACTGTCGGGACAAAACTCAACCTTCTTGGCAGCAGCGGGCTTCATGCCGCCAGGCGGTTGCGCAGCACCCGCATCATCAGCACGCCCAGGATCGACAGGCACAGCCCTACGGCCACAAAAAGATAACCAAGGGTGCTACCATCGCCGAGTCCCAGTAAATCCCGTCCCTGAAAAAGCGCGATCAGAGCAAGGCCGCCGAATGTCGAAACTCCACCTACGATGTAGAGCAGCAGCGAGAGCAGGCCACCCACCATGCCACGATCGATTCCGTTGATTCCCTTGAGCATCGTTGATCCTTTCCGGCGGCCCCGCTAACGGGGCCGCCGCTTACATTACGCTTAGCCTGAAATGAAGGCCATCAGCATCAGCACCGCCAACGCCAGACCGGTAAAGACCGCCAGGAAGCCAAAACCCTTGAAGACGAAGTCATAGAGAGGACCACTGACTTTTTCCATGTGATAGTCCTCGGTGACTCCGGTATCTTCGTAGCGCTTCCACTGATCCCCGCGCTCCTCGATGAATTCCTCCTTGGAGATCTGGCCATTGAAGATGACGAAATCCATCGGGAACTTTTCAGGGCGACCATGGGTGTTGAAGAAATGTACCGTGAAGATGAAACCGGTCGCCAGCAGCGCCTCGTCCGAGTGGACGATGGTCGCGACGTTGAACATCCACCCGGGGAGGAACTGGCCGAACAGTTCGGGGAACCAAAGCAGCAGGCCGGAGCCGCCGATGGCGAACATACCCCAGAAGACGGCGAGGAAGTCGAATTTCTCCCAGTAGGTCCAGCGTTCGAATGTCGGCTTGGGACCCTTGAAGAAGAACCAGCGGATCATCGCCTTGATGTCACGGATGTCACGGAAGTTCGGCATCAGCGAATCAGGTCCGAACAGGCGGATCAGCCAGTTGGCCTTGAGGTCGCGCCGGACGAACAGGAAGTCGATGCTCATCAGGATGGCCGAGAGGAAGTAGTAGAAGGTCAGGACTGCACAGCCCCTGTGGATCAGACCGGCATATTCGACCCCCCCGAAGAAGGCCATCATCTGGCGTGCCCACTCCTGCTCGAAGAACTTCAGCGGCAGGCCGGTCAGTGAGAGACCGAGGAAGCTGATGATGACGGTCAGGTGCAGGAAGATGTGGCGTTTCTGGAAGCGCTGATACTGGCGATGTGCCTCGGTGATGTGGTGTTCATGCCCCTGGGCCAGCAGCTTCTGTCTTTCGCGGTTATCAATAAAACCGCGGAACATCCACAGCAGGGTATGGATCCAGAAGACCGCAAACGTACCGACCAACAGACCGGTCATCCCCATGTAGGTGTAATAGAGGATCGGATAGTTCGCGCTGTCGCCATGATCGGCGTGGGCGTAGTACTTGGTAAAGGGGACCGTGGCCTTAGGGTGGCAGGCACTGCAGGTCTCCACGAGGTTGTCCGGATGGATGCTCGAAGCCGGGTCCGATGCCGGCAGTGCCTTGTGGGCGCTGTGACAATCCGCGCAACCAGCTACCAGCTCTGGGAACCCGAGCTCGACGCTCTTGCCATGGTAACTCTCGATAAAGGTTTCCACGGTGTGCGGCCGCAACCCGTTGCGCTCGATGACCTCCGGCGAACTGTGGCAATCCACGCAGGCCTCGGTATGAATCAGGTGTGCTTCGCTCCCCTCCAGAGCCTTGATGTTGTGCAGACCATGGCAATCGGTACACCCCGGTGCATCAGGGCTCCCCTTGGCAACGCCCATGGCGTGGGACGAGGCCTGGTAAGCATCGGTCTCGTGGCAGCTCCCACATCGCTCGACGATAGCTGTTTTGTCCATCGCCCCTTTTTGCAATGCGTGAATTTCCGCATGGCAGTCGACGCATCCGATCTCGTTGTCCGCATGCACGCTGGTCGCGTGCTGTGCGGAGACGTCCTGGTGGCAGCCGACGCAGGAGACTTTGCCGACCTCGATTTCACCATCGGCATGCTTGGCCAAGCTGTTGATTTCGACGTGGCAGCTGGTACAGGAATTCTGCCCATGGACCGAACCCTTGAACGCGGCCGCCGCAATGCTTCCGTCATGGCATTTGAGACACGCACGCGGCGTAATGTCGAGGCTTGCGTCGGCGAACGCCCCGGTTGCCAGGGCTACCCCCAGCAGTATGGTTCCAATGTGTAGCCATCGTTTCATGATCTTCTCCTCCGTTCCTTTCATCAATTCAAGATAGTTCCGCAATCTTCAGAGGTTGCGGCTTGCAGGACTCGATACGCATCGACGCGGTCTCGACAGTTGTACCGAAACAGCATCTCCTCTAGGTAAAGCAGGGCCTTCTCTGTCGGGATCCCACGGTAGGGCCTCATCATCTCGAGCATGAATTCCAGACAGTCGATACACCGATCTCCCATCCCGCTCTCCCCGAGGCGGCGCCGGAAAACATGCTCCTGCTCCAGCTGCAACCCTCCCGGTGAGCGGCGGTAGACCAAAACCACCGGCAGCTTTTGCCCCTCTAAAACGTTTATGCCCGTGGCGATTTCTTCCGGCAGGACCATCACGACCCTCTCATCCTTTTCGACCAGATAAAACATCGGAAACTCTCCCGTCTTAAGCCATCCGCTCGGGGCTGCATCCCGAGCATCGGCTTCGAAAGTGTTCCCTAATACCGTGCATGTGCGCTGCCGGTTGCTCTGGGCAAGAAGACTCCTGAACTCTCCGTACAGCTTCTGCACAGTCTTGCGATTGATCTGCAGCTCCCGGGCGAGCACCTCGGCCGGAGTTGTCTCCCAGAACCCCTCCTGCACCTGGCACAGAATTGATGCAGGGAGCTTCCGCTTCCTTTTGCCCGGGGAAAACTTGCGCCGGCAGGCTTTGCATTGCCTGCGCCCGTCGGCAAGCGCGTAATGCTCCTTGGCATGACATTCCGGACATGCAATTTCCATGAAGTGTTCCCATTGCTCATTTGCCCCTGGACCTCGACTCACAAATGGTCCGATTAAGTGGGCTTGATTTAAAGGCCGCAAAAAAAACCACGGTCCTTTCGGACCCTGAGATTGTCCCTTCTGCACCTGGGGGACGCGCCCCCTGTCATCCGGGTGACGGGATCACGGTCCCGCCACCCGGCCTTATGCTCTTCGTTCGTTTCTCCCTGTGGATCGGTCACTCCCACGCCTGGCGACTCCTAGGAAATCCGGCCGAGCAGGTCGACCGCCAACCCCCCGAGACAGCTCATCGACCAGAGAATAAAAATCGAGGTGAGCAGCCCGACCAGGACGACGACGGCCAGGAAACCAAGGCCGGAACTCCAGCCCAGAGACTTTTCGAACATCTTGTGCATATTCATGTGCAGTTTCATGATTTCCTCCCCCGGGAGAGATGCTTGCGGCCCGGGTTGCTTAGCCCATCATCGAGACGACGGCACCACCCATACAGGTGAAGGACCAGACGATGAACGCTGCCAGCGAAAGGCTCACAAAACCCATGGCCCCGTACACGCCAGCTTTGTAGGTTGTTTTGATCGGTTTGCTGATAAGGTTTTCGGCTTTCATCACACACCTCCTGATCGTTCGGTTTACGATTCGTGCTACAGGGTCCTAGAGCAGTTTTTCGCCCAGGTGGGTCAGGGCCGGCCAGGCGATGATGGTACTGGCCGTGGCGGCAACGACCCCCAGTCCGGCGAGGACGACTCCGAGGTAATTGGCCTTGCGCGGCTTCGAGGTCAGATTCTCGATTCTCATGGCTTTTCTCCTTTCCAGGCGGTACTAGGTGTTTTTCACCAGCCTTAATGCGATGCGTTGATTTTCCCAGCCGGGAGTATGCTTCCGGCTGACCAGGCAGAAGGGGCTCCCTTCGCAGGTGGCCACCGTAGCGGGGCTCAATCTGCCACTTTTCAAGTCGTTCAGGGCCTCGAGAACGGTGCCGCTGGCACCGTCGTAGACGGCGATGTTGTCTTCAATCAGCTGACGCATCGCCTTGGGCCCTGCCTTTCCGGTGATGACGACTTCGACGTTCAGGTCCCGGAGCCAGTGGCTGACCCGCTCCCCGGCCCCCTGGAGCATGTTGCGGATCTCGCTGTTGTCGAGCGCGTCGAAATCACCGCTTGCCGTATCAAAGAGCATCAACCAGTAACAACGTCCGAAACTTTCATCGATGGGGAACTCCAGGCCGGGACCGCGAGCTGTAATCGCTACCTTCATCTCCATCTCCCTCGAGTCGCCCTTCGCTCAACCCATCCATCCCCTACGCCAGCCCAGCCGCTCCTAATGCCTCGATATCCTGATCGGCCATCCAGATCCCCTCCTGGGAGAGCATCTCCTCGTAGCGGGCGTTGCGATCCCGGCAGAAGACCCCCCGGATCCCCTGGGATGCCAGCCATTTCTGCAGGCGCCCTTCACTCTTCGGGTTCCAGACCTCCACGGAGACATTTTCAAGCTGCCGTGAGTCGGGATCGAAGTCCCCCCTGAGAAATATTGTCTCGAGTCCGCGCCCCGGACGAACCAGGGAACCGTAATATGGGATTGCTATCGTGGCTTTTTCGTTGATCATGATCCCCTCCTTGCTCACCCCCCTATAGTCCAAGAGACGTGCCAGAAATGTTAATTTCCATTTATTTTCTTTTTTTACCATTGATTACAGATAGTTATGAACTGTGCCAGGGGACATTAACTGCAAATACCAGATCGGTGATTTGTTGCGATCGCAACAAATCCCAGAAGTGGTAATTTATGGCAATGCGGTTATTCTATGTAATTCCGGTAGGTTGATCGTGTTGCACTGAAGTGCAACACGAGTGTTACGTTGCGAATGTTGCAACAAATGCAATATTCGCAACGTTCTAATATGCGACTTATTTGATTAAGTGATACTAACGTTTGAAGAGATGTTGCGGGACCTTATATCGGACGCAGCCGGGGGGCGTTGGGTCACAAAAAAGGCCCCCCGGATCTTACCGGGGGGCCCGTACTTCACTTACTTATGCGTTCAGGTCAATCGAGTAGATTATGCTTTTTCATCCAGCGCCACAGTGTGGTCCGGTCGACGTTCAGCTCTCGGGCGACCCGTGAACGATTGCCGGCATGACGCTCCAGCAGGTCACTCAACACCTCCCGACTCACT